>CAJWGC010000050.1 GCA_913031525.1 uncultured Acidimicrobiia bacterium
TTACCTACATCCAGCTAACGGCCACCAGCGAACAACTTTTGCGCCAACTGGCTGTCGACATGGACAGTGCGATAAACAGCTTTGAGCTTATGGGAAATGACATCGGTTCATTGGTAAGTCAAACCGCTAATGAAGCCCAGCAAGATTCAAACAGAGCACTACTCCTTAACGCTTCACTGGCAGTGATTTCTACTCTTATTGCCCTAGCCATCTCGTCGACGATTGTAATATCGATAAAGAGACCACTGCGCAAGATTGTTGAGGCACTCGACAAGCTGTTGGAGAATGAGGACCTGCGGATACGCCTAGGGGCAGAAGGACGACGGCAGGTTCAGGAGGGATATTCGATGGAGGAGATGGTTGCTGGACTTCGCGATGCCATAGATCATTGTCTGAAAAAACAAACCTGACGTTGGCGGTTATATCAGCAAGATGTGGAGATAGCGCGGTCCATGGACTCCATGTGTGATGATCATCTCAATGTCGGCAGTTCTACTAGGGCCAGTCACGATGGTGGTGTTCGCTACCGCGGTGGCATCATCTGAGTGATTAGCAAGCCAGATTCGTAAAGAGGGCCACAGGTGCTCTCGATTCAGTACTGCGATATGTATTTTCGGAATTAATGAGGCCATTCGAGGACGGCCAATCCCGCTTCTCAGAATAATTGAACCAGTCTCTGCCAATCCGGCATCTGCTCCCGTGATCCCGATCGGACAGTCGAAGTAGCCGATCTGATGTGCTTTTCTGGCTTCTATGTCTGGAGGTACATGTCCGGAAGTGCGTCGGAACCCAGCGGCTTCGAGTTTGGTCGTGAGGTCCGGCAAGGGTATGTGCTCTTTATCCCAGGAGAGGAAGGATTCGGCTTTGGCCTCTTTCATTAGTTGAGCGATGAGAGAGATTGCATCGTTCTCATTTCTGGCGTAATGAACCGTTGCTCCTGTCCTGGTTGCTGTTGTATCGAATATCGCTTCAAGATCGTCAGCGAAATCCGATTCCATTCTTGGAAGCGGATTCGGTCCTGGGTCCTCCAGTCTTCCAAAACCGACTGATCGGCGGACAGCAGCAATGAAGGTTTCCTCTCTCATCGGCTTTTCTTCCAACGCTGATGGAACGTTCTCGTCTCTGGACTAGGGAAATCGCGGGTTGAGGTCCACTTTTTGCCCATCGCCGGCAAAGAAGTCATCCATCCACTTGTCGTGGGGCGGAATCTGGCTGCTAGACCGCCGGCTCGCATCATTACTCGAAAAGCAGTTGGTCTCGTTGCCGCAGCTGCATAGGTTTTTATAGCGCGTCGGAGACCGGGTGTGGCAAGCCTTTGAGCGACGCGACGCTGCCGTAGTTCGATAAGCATCCTGGGAAGGTCGATTCGCACCGGGCAGGCCTCGAGGCAAGCACCACACAAGCTGGATGCTTGAGCGAGATCTCCCCAATCCTGCAATCCGAGGAGCGAGGGAACAAGTACTGCTCCGACCGGCCCGGAATAGGTGGTTCCGTAAGCGTGGCCACCGGATTCTCGATACACAGGACACACGTTGAGACAAGCACCGCAACGAATGCATCCCAGGATTTCGGCGGTCGACTGTCCTAATACGTTCGATCGTCCATTGTCGACAATAATGATATGAAGTTCGTCGGGTCCATCGGCATCATCCGGTTGGCGAGGGCCAGTGATGACGGTCGAGTAGCTCGTGAGTGCCTGACCTGTAGCGCTACGGGCTAGTACCTCAAGCATTACACCGAGGTCTCGTATTGTGGGAACTAATCGTTCCATCCCCATTACAGCAATGTGTACGCGTGGTGCTGTCGTAGTCAACCTTCCGTTTCCTTCATTGGTTACGAGGCTGATGGATCCTGTATCCGCAACCCCAAAATTGACGCCACTTATCCCTAGATCGGCTTCGAGAAATTTGGTCCGCAAATAAAAGCGTGCCGCTGCATTCAATTCTTCAGGATCTTCCGTTAAGTCAACGCCAATTTTTTCGGCAAACAATTCTCCGATTTGCTTTCGAGTCTTATGAACCACCGGGGCAATGATGTGACTGGGTGTCTCGCCAGCCAGCTGAATGATGAATTCGCCAAGATCGGTTTCGACGACTTCGATTCCGGCTTCTTCGAGTGTGTGGTTGAGTTCGATTTCCTCGGTCACCATTGACTTGGATTTCACGACGAGGCGGCTCTCTGATTCTTCCGCTATGCGTAATACGATTTTGTTCGCCTCCTCGCCATCAGTTGCCCAATGAACGAAATTTCCTGCGTTGGTCGCAGATTGTGCGAACTGTTCCAAATAGCGGTCGAGGTTTGCCAGTGTATGGAGTCGAATGCGTTGAGCTTCGTCACGAGCAGCTTCCATCGCAGGGAAAGATTCTGCTGCTTGGATGCGCCGTTCGGTAAATCTTTTTGCACCCGCGGCGGTTGCGAGCGCTTCTTTCGACTTGATCGCGGCGCTAGCTCGATCGCGAAAGCCGACTTTGCTCACCCGTTTCCCTTTCTAAGGATCGTAGCTATATGAGCAACCTGTATCGCAATGCCGCGGCGTCTCAATCCGCCTTCGATATGCATGAGACATCCTACATCTCCGCCAACGAGCACATCGGCACCGGTGGACATCAAGTTTTCGATCTTAGAGTCGAGCATGGCTGTCGAAATCTCTGGCATCTCGATGGAGAAAATCCCTCCGAAACCGCAACACGTTTCGGCCTCAGGAAGCTCAGCAAACTCAAGACCTTCTACCTGTTGGAGCAACTGACGAGGCTCGTCATCGATTCCCAGCCCACGAAGACCGTGGCATGACGAGTGATAGGCAGCTCGCTGCTCTTCAACTCTTGCCCCAACATTGGTGATTCCGAGATCGTTAACAAGAAACGCTGTTAGCTCTCGTACTCTGCTTGCTACCTCCCGCGCTTTGGGCGCTATATCTGGATCGTTTGCCAGAAGCTCAGGACCGTGGTGCGTCAACATCTCAGCACAAGAGCCGGAAGGTGAGATAATCGGACCCTGAGTGTCATGTAGAACCTCGACGATATGACGTGCCATCGATTTGGCTTCTTTTTGGAAGCCAGCGTTAAACGCTGGCTGTCCGCAACATGTCTGATCGAAAGGGAATTCGACAGTGAGTCCTTGTCCCTCCAAGATTGCAATCGTCGATTCACCCACTGATGGAAATAGTGAATCGACTAGGCAGGTTACAAAGAGTTGTACGACCGACTGCTTCACGGGCTTAACCCTAGGACTGACCGCAGCGCGCTGCTGATTTTGAGTGACAATGCATGAAAATGCCGATATCTGCGATGTGAAGATCCCGGACGCTGTCGCTCTGTGGCAGAGAGACACGTTTACTTTTTAGGCAATCCTGAAGAGTTTCCCGCTGTGAGCCCCTCGGACGGCGTATCCTGGACCCTATGACCGACGATAAAGCTATATCTGATGCCAAACCTTTGTCTCCCCAGGTTGTGGAGGCTGAGAAAGAAATCGAAGATCCCAGTACTTTCATCATGGAACCCTCCAAGTTGATACGTATCGCCTCGATGACCAGAGCGATGTTGGATGAAGTGCGCCAATCTCCACTTGACGAGGCGGGGCGTGTGCGTCTCTTGCAGATTTACCAGGCTTCCATGGATCAATTAACTGATACGCTGAGCGAGGATCTTCAAGAAGAGCTGGCCTCTATCTTCGGCCCTCTTGAACAGGAGACCGCTTCTGAGTCAGAGTTGCGCATTGTTCAGGCACAGTTAGTCGGTTGGCTAGAAGGTCTGTTTCATGGAATACAGGCATCGCTGTGGAGTCAGCAGACATCTGCCGCCCATCAGTTGGAAGAAATGCGCCGCCGCCATGCTCTTGAAGCTGCTAACGAAGAGCACAACGCTCCAGGTCTTTACCTCTGACGGATAGGACTGAGACGTTATGGCAAAGAATAAAGTTCGCAAATCAGCACCGAAGGCGACAGCTGTTTCGACGTCAAGGCCCTATGGAAAATGGGCATCGTATGGAGTGGGCGCTGCACTTGTCATCAGCATCGTATCTCTCATGCTTCGAGCGCCAGCAGATATACCTGAAGGAATCCCGGACGGCACTGAGGTCGTCGTTATCGCCGATCGGAGTCATGTCGAAGGCCCCATTCAATACGATCGCATGCCACCTGCAGGCGGCATGCACAATCCTGTTCCTTTCCCATGCGGTATTTATAAGGAGCCGGTTCCCTTCGAACGAGTGGTACACACGCTTGAGCATGGAGCGGTCTGGATCACATATCGTCCCGACATAGGATCGGGGGACCTCAGGTCTCTCGAGAATGCTTCGCGGGTTCGCTACAAGACAATTCTGAGCCCACTGCCTGGTCAATCTGCGCCAGTCATTGCTACCGCGTGGGGACGGCAAATCGTTCTCCAGGACACAAGCGACATTCGGCTTCGGCAGTTCATCCAGCATTTCGAGAGCGCCAGAACCGCTCCTGAGTGGAGACTTAATTGCTGATCGTTTGTTGATGAATGCTTGTGTTGGTTTGCTCGCGCAGTCTTAGAGGGCCGCCTCTAGTTAGGTAAAGACACTTGTTCGATGATGCAGTCGTTGATTGGACGCTCTCCCGACCTCGGAACTAAGGCGATCGAATCCACGGTATCCATACCGGAAATGACGGTACCGAAAATTGTGTACGCATGCGGGAGTCCCACATCATCCAGGCAGATAAAGAACTGCGAGCCGTTTGTATCTGGACCGGCGTTGGCCATGGCGATTGTTCCGCGGCGATAAGCACCGGAACCCGTTAATTCATCGTCAAAACGATATCCAGGTCCTCCTCTTCCTGAACCAGTCGGATCTCCACCCTGGATCATGAAACCGGGAATCACTCGATGAAAGATGACGCCGTCGTAAAAGCCCGACTGGGCGAGGAATAAAAAGTTGTTGACAGTGTTTGGAGAACGATCGGGGAAAAAAGATATTTCAATTTCGCCATGGTTGGTATGCAATGTCGCAGAATAGGATCCGGACGGATCTATCGTCATTTCAGGAGGTTGAGAATACTGACGGGCCAATGGTTTGTTCCTCTCGTTTCTAGGGATGTAGGAACCCTACCCGTTGGAGGCTTCTATTCGAGCGCGTTGTCGCTTTTCGCTAGATGCGCCGTCTTCGTCGGCGGCCCAGAGATCTTCTACTGGTCTTAATAGGAGCCATATCATCGGGAGGTTCCCAAGCTGCAAGATCTGTTAAGCGCTCGTCGTTGGAGAACATTTTTATTATTGCGACGTTGAGCCCTGCCCGACGCTGAATCCCTATTACCTCGTTTACTTGATCCCATTCAACAAGAGTGACGACCAAGCCTGATTCACCTGCTCTAGCGGTTCGCCCTGACCTGTGTAGATACATCTTGGGATCTTCCGGCGGGTCATAATGTACGACTACATCGACGCCTTCGATGTGGAGTCCTCTTGCGGCGACGTTGGTGGCGACCAGCACAGGATTTCTACCTTCAGCGAATCTGCGAAGAGCTTGCTCGCGTTTGTGTTGGGGAAGGTCTCCATGAATCGCTCTCGCCGGTACGCCCTCTGATCGAAGCTCCTTCGCTACTCGATCACAGGCGTGTTTGGTACGAACGAAAATCAAGGTGCGGTCAACTCCACGGGCGATAGCCGCAGCGACTCTAGATTTGTCCATTTGATGTACTTTGAGGAATCGGTGGGTCATCGTTTCAACGGTCTCTATGGATGAAGCAACCTCATGTCCGATCGGATCATTCATGTAGCTATTGATAAGCGTCGCTACTTGATCATCAAGAGTGGCGCTAAAGAGCATTGTTTGGTGGTCCTGCGGCACCATTCGCATGATTCGCTTGACCTGTGGGAGAAATCCCATGTCGGCCATCTGATCAGCTTCGTCGATCGTTGCTATTTCCACAGATCCAAGATCGACCACTCCTCGTTCCATCAGGTCTATCAGTCGGCCCGGAGTGGCAACGATCATGTCGACGCCTTTTTCCACCTCAGAGATTTGGTATTGCATCGAAGATCCTCCGTAAACAGCGATAACTCGAAGGCTCCTTATTTCGCCGAGCCACTCGAGCTGTTTCGTTACTTGGGTTGCCAACTCGCGAGTGGGGACTAGCACGAGGCCACGCGGACCAGGCCGGCGGTGAGCAACGAGTTTTTCGACTATTGGCAGGCCAAACGCCAGGGTCTTACCTGATCCAGTTTTTGCCTTACCGGTAATGTCTCGGCCTTTTAACGCATCGGGGATGGATAGAACCTGTATGGGGAACGGATCGCTGATGCCACGGTGATTGAGTTCCGCGACGAGATCGTCGGATATGCCAAGCTCGGCAAAGGACTCGGTTTTCTTGGATTTGGAGGCGGCTGGATCTTCCGTGATTACGCCCTGATCGATGACACGTTGCGGCTGTGAAGTGTTGACGCCGCTGCACCCAATTTAGCGGTCTTGAACTTCATGTCGACATTTTCATTCTGGCTTGGATGAAACGAGAAGAAGTTTTCTGGCATATCAGGAAGCAGCTCCACGTCCGTTTCGTCGTCCCAGCAGATACGTCACGAACGCAACCGCTCCGGCTCCGACAGCTGTGGAAGTTCTAGTGATGATACGTTTTCTCGCGCGGCCGAATTCGACGATGGGCCATCCCCGTTGATGCGCCACAATTTCTAGATTGCGGTCAGGATTGACCGCAACTGGGTGGCCGACTGTTTTCAACATCGGTAGGTCTGATGCAGACATCTGACCTTGGAATAGCAATCAAGATCTTTTCTGGCCTTGGTATATTCTCGTTGCCTGCGATCTATCTTATGGGCCGAGCTATCCAGAAAAGGCTGCTTTTTAAAAGAAATAAGGCAAAGGAGATTGATAAGAGGCTTGTTCGGATGCAGAAAAATATTGATGGTGCCGAACGGGAGCTTGAAGCATCGCAGAATATTGAGGATATGCCCGATGATTTTAAAGAAGAAGTAGTAACCTTTATGCAGAAGTTTGTTGCCGCTGAAAAATCGAATTTAGAGCGATTTAAGAAAAAGCATAAACTAAAGTAGGTTTTGCTAAAACTAGTATCTTTATTACTTGTTCTACTTGTTGTAAATTAAGCCATGGACAGACTGTTTAACTACATCAGTTCAAATATAGATGGTCCCCTAGCCGACCTGGTTATACTTGGGACAGTTCTTATTATTAGTCTAATCTCATACCTTGTTATGAGGTATATCGTTCTCAGGTCTGTGTTCCATCTTTTTAAGCGCACCTCTATAGAGTTTGATGATATTTTAATCGAGAGAGGTTTTTTTAACAGGTTATCATACGCTGTCCCTATCCTTATACTCTATAATATTAGCACAGACTCGCACCACCTCGACGTTCCTCTGTTTGTTTCAAGAGTTTTGCTCGCATCGGTCGCTGCGGTGGTGATTGCTTCTATAAACTCCATCATATCAGCGCTAGGTGATATATTTTCTAAGACACGCCTAGGTGACAAGGTTAATATTAAGAGCTATGTGCAGATAGCGAGGCTTATATTTAACCTTCTAAGCCTTATCCTTGTGATATCTATACTCATAGGTCAATCGCCTCTCTATCTTCTAAGTGGTATAGGTGCCCTTACAGCTGTCTTGATGCTGGTTTTTAAGGATACTATACTATCGTTTGTATCGAGTATCCAGATAACATCAAACGATCTTTTTAAGCTAGGAGACTGGATTGAGGCTCCTCAGTTCGGTGCGGATGGGGACGTGATAGATATTGCTCTTCATACCATTAAGATACAGAACTGGGATAAGACGATTACAGTTATTCCAACCCATAAGCTCATAGATTCCTCTTTTA
>CAJWGC010000051.1 GCA_913031525.1 uncultured Acidimicrobiia bacterium
GAAAGCGTTGACTCGACAACCACCTCGCAACAAATTCTCCATGCGACCTCGATTCCTTCGGATGGTGGAACTAATACTTGACCATCAGAAATTCGTTCTCGATTCAGCGGACCACATATCTAATTGCACAGCATCGAACGAGCCGGCCAAAATTCGCACATCCAAGCCATTGATCTAGAGATTCTTGATCAATCGGTCCCGCTTCGCCTGTAAAGAAACAAGCCGTTGTCTGATCTGTTCCAAATTTCGCTGAAACCGCTTCACATCGCTTTCAGTTTGCCTGGCATCGGCCCGATCCATTGGATGACTAGAGACAATCGCATCACGTTGAGCATCGTCATTGAGGTGTTGATGAAACGAAAGTTCCGCTTCTACGAGTAAGCCGTCACGTCGCAGTTCCTCGATAGCGTCATCGATCGCGAATAATCTACGTTCGATGCGGCGCATGACCCGTAGCGTACCCGTCAATCTCCTTTAGTGATGCGAGGTCCTAACATTCAGTTTGAGCCGGGATGGCGAAATTGGTAGACGCGACGGACTTAAAATCCGTTGGGCGCAAGCTCGTGGGGGTTCGAGTCCCCCTCCCGGTACTACTACCTCGTCTCATCACGATTCAGCTCACTCATACTGCTCTCAAGAACGTAGATTAAGTGAACTGTTGCTGTCTGCCACTAAAGAAGAAGGTAGAACACTCTGCAAAGACGAGATAACAACCTGCGATTCCTACTTCCAGAGAAACCACGACGGTTTATCCGGTAAGAACTCTTGCGACTTCAGGAACGTGAAGCCCTGACCACCAGAGTGCCAACGATCATATCGTGCAGCGCCTGTTTCTTCTTCGTCCAGCCGGCCATCATGAATCCGACCATCAGGAGGAGGGCCGATATAAATTTAGCGAAATAGCGTCCAGTAGCCCTACCAAAAGAAATCCGCGTACCCTGGAGATCGGTCACCTTGATGTTTAGAAGCATCTTGCCCAACGTTCCTTGGTTAGCAGAACTATCCATAAACGCTACGTAAAGCCAATTGCCCACCACATTGAGAAAAAAGCCGGACCCATCAAAGCCGTTGACCGGCACGTTACTTCCGATTCCGGTAATGGATCCGAGAATCGTCAATCCAATCGAAACGATGACAGCGTCAACCAACCAGGCCACAAAACGAATCCAGAATCCGGCATACTGGGAAGCTGGCTCTAGTTCTGTTTCCAATCTCGCCGACGGATGGGTCTCTGGCGGATACCACTTACCGTCAGAAGCCACCCACCATCCTGAGTCCTCTTGGCGGTCGCTCACTATCACCCCTCGTAATTACGATCACGCTACCAGAGATACAGCTCTCTCTGCCATAGCTCAGACCCGCACTGCCTTCGCCAGATCGGACACCGCTGAACTCAACGATTCGGTAGCGCTGGCGACATCCGGAGCATCAAGAACCCGCCTCACTAGGGCCGATCCAACAATAACGCCATCAGCAACAGCCGCAGCGCGCGCGGCATGATCCGGCGTGGAAATTCCGACACCTAGAACAAGCGGAATGTCGGTGACAGAGCGAACAGACGCCGCGAGATCCCCGACTCTTTGACTTGCTTCCTCTCGCTCACCGGTCACTCCAACTTCAGCAATGCCATACAGAAAAACGGGTTCCGCCTGCACTACTGCCCTTAGACGTTCCATTCCAGTCGTAGGTGCCACAAAAAGAACCGTCCCTAACCCGGCTGCATCAAATGCCTCTTGAAACGGAGCAGATTCATCCACGGGTAGATCTGCGAGTATGACGGCGGATATTCCTAGCTCGGCGGAACGAGTAGCGAACTTCTCAATTCCAATTCGCAATACTGGATTGACATAGCTCATCGCTATCACCGGTTTGCCAGTCTCTTTTGCCACCGCTCCGGCGATTTCAAGACCCCCCCCAAGGCTCGTTCCTGAGCGCAAGGCGGCAAGACCCGCCTCATGAATAGTAGGACCGTCCATCAATGGATCGCTGTAAGGAATCCCTACCTCAAAACCATCAGCGCCTGCTTCAGCCATAGCGACAAATAGCTCCAAAGAAGAAATCGGATCTGGCAATCCGGCAGTCAGGTAGGGCAGGAGTACCGCGCGATTTTCCTGAGAAGCCTTACGGAATATTTCCTCCAGAGCAGCTCGGCCATCGCAATCAACCATTTAGAGCCTTCACTTGGTCGACGTCCTTGTCGCCTCGACCAGAAAGGTTTACTACTACGGTCTTACCTGCCAAAGATTCAGCCTCGCGCAGGACCCAAGCAATAGCGTGTGCAGATTCCAGCGCTGGAATAATGCCTTCTGTCTCCGATAGGAGCGCGAATGCCTCAAGCGCCTCCGAATCAGTAACGGACACGTATCGAGCTAAACCTGCCTCCTTGAAGTAAGCATGTTCAGGGCCAACACCTGGGTAGTCCAAGCCTGCTGAGATCGAATGAGCCTCGCGGACCTGCCCTTCATCGTCCTGAAGCATGTAGGTTTCTGCTCCGTGCAGAACACCCGGAGATCCCGCCACCAGTGACGCTCCATGTTCTTTCGTTTCCAGACCATGGCCAGCAGCTTCTACACCAACAAGCTCGACGTCCTCATCCAAATAAGGATGAAAGACGCCAATCGAGTTCGAACCACCGCCAACGCAGGCAACAATGACATCCGCTGGAGTTCTCGCCAACGAAGATCCGTCAAGTTGAACTATCAACTCTTCCCCTATCACCTTTTGCAGTTCACGTACCATCCATGGATACGGATGAGGCCCCACCACTGATCCGATGATGTAGTGAGTATCTTCAACGGTACTCACCCAATCGCGCATTGCCTCCGATACGGCGTCTTTGAGGGTGGCAGCGCCCGACGTAACGGGAATCACCTTGGCGCCGAGTAACTCCATCCGATAGACGTTGAGGGCCTGACGTTCTATATCTTTCACACCCATGTAGACAGCACATTCCATTCCGAGCAAGGAACAAACAGTGGCAGTAGCGACACCGTGCTGACCAGCGCCCGTCTCTGCAATGATCCGTGGTTTTCCCATCCGCCTAGTCAGCAGAGCCTGCCCCATCGTGTTATTGATCTTGTGAGCACCAGTATGAGCAAGATCTTCGCGCTTCAACAATAAGTTCAAACCGAGTTGAGTAGACAAGCGATCCGCTCGATACACCGGAGTAGGACGACCGACAAAAGTGCGTAGCAACTCACCAAGTTCTTCGTGAAATGTTGGATCTGCCCAAGCAGATTGGAAAGCATCTTCGAGTTTCAGAAGAGCCGGCATCAAAGTCTCAGGCGCGTATCTACCTCCGAATTCACCAAACCGGCCTTGACCGTCAGGAAGTGGAGTCGTCATGCTCCCTTAGCTTTCGATACGAAGGCAGAAATCTTACCGAGATCCTTCGTCCCGGGATGTGTTTCTAGCCGGCTCGAAGCGTCCACACCCCAAGGCTGCAGGCGATTCACAAGAACATCAACATTCTCGGGACTCAGACCTCCAGCCACTACGTAACTCTCTTCGATTCCTTCAAGTAATCCCCAGTCGAAAGTCTGCCCACTCCCACCAAATACGCCAGACACTCTGGAGTCATAGAGTGGCATCAATCCTGATCCATCCTGAAGTCCTTGATCTGCTTCATCAGCTCTCAGCGGCAAAAGCACAAACAGGCCTGCATTCATTGCTGCCTCCGCTGCTTCTCTGGCGTAACGCCCGTAAGGCTGAACGCCGTCGGCGCCGACCCGCGTTGCGACATTGATCAGTTCATCAGGGTCGAGATCCATTGTCAGAATGATTCGACGCAACGCACTAGGGACCATAGTGATCAAAGGAGCTATCTCCTCTAGAGAAAGGAATCGGGGGGAACCAGGAATGGAGACAAAGCCGATTGCATCGGCGCCTGCGGATGCCGCAACCTCAATCTCTTCGCGTCGTCGTAATCCGCATACCTTGACCCAAGTCATCGTCCAGCCTCAACCAGGGACGAGATGAAAACGGCAGGGTCAGATGACCGCACGGCAGCCTCTCCAACCAATATGGCGTCATAGCCGGCTGTCGCCATACGTCGTGCCCCCTCCTCTGACGAAACTCCGCTTTCAGCGATAGAAATGACATCGGCTGCATCAAGTTCAGACGCCATAGACTCCGCTACCGCAAGATCGGTAACAAATGTCCGCAAGTCGCGATTGTTAACCCCCACAACAGTAGCTCCAGCAGAAACAGCGGAAACGACCTCCGTCCTTTGGTGTGCTTCAACGATCGCCGTCACTCCCGCAAGACGGGCGGTTTCAAGGAGCTCTGCCAGATCCTCCGAAGTCACTGCAGCCACAATCAAGAGCACAGCGTCAGCTCCAGCAGCCCGAGCTTCCCAGATCTGAGCGGGGTGGAGTGTGAAATCTTTGCGCAATACCGGCAATGTGGTCGCCGTTCGCACTGCTTTCAAATCCTCAAGCGAACCAGCAAAGTGGTCCGGTTCCGTCAATACAGACAGCGCCACTGCTCCTCCGCGCTCGTATGCTGCGGCAAGGGTCGCCGGGTCAAGATCTAAAGCGATAGGCCCAGCTGACGGAGATCTCCGCTTCACTTCAGCGATGACTCCAAGCCCCTGACTGCTCAGCGCAGCTGCAAAAGATCTGGCCGGGGGTAGAGCGCGCGCGATAGATTCAAAATCTTCCTGCCGCGCAACGACCCCATCGAGACGTCGACGTGTGGAGTCAAGCAAAGTCTTCAGCATTGCTTCAGGCTAGACGCCACCTCCTGCACCCTTGTTCAGTTAGACACGAGCTGCAGATCGCGAATAAAAATCACGAGAGAGTTCAACTGGCTTTCGGTTAGGCTCGGATTCCCGGGCATAGCTCCAGGGCCAACGCGGATCGCTCCTGATATTTGATCATCAGTCAAGCTTCTGGCTCTTTCAGAAACTAGTGCCGGAGCTAGATTTGTACCCTCGCCCTTAGGGCCATGGCATCCTGAACAAACGATGTTATAAAGGTCTACACCGAGCTCATCCTGCGTGGAACCGCCGCAAGCAGCCACAGCGAAAACCACGGATAAAATAAGAAGTAAGAAGCGAAGCATCAGGCGAATCTAGAAGGCAGTTCCCCTCGGGACAAGGTTCAGGCGCGGAAAGTGACAGAAAATTTCGTGCCCTCTCCTAGGATGCTTGATACCGAGATCTCGCCCCCCATAGCTTCTACCAGCTCTTTCACAATGCTCAAGCCGAGACCGCTTCCCTCGCTACGAACCGCCCGATATCGCTGGGACAAATAGAGTCGGTCAAAGAGGTATGGCAAATCATCGGGATCGATGCCGGGACCGGTATCTGAAACACTCAACCTGATAGTTTTTCCAAACACACCAAGATCGACAGTCACAGCTCCGCGAGCTGGGGTATAACGCATCGCGTTGTCGAGTAGATTGCCGACGATCTGCGCTACTCGATCCGGGTCCACGATGACCCTTCCAACATCTTTCAGGTTCGATTTAATACTCACCTCAGCCTTCCCAGCGCGCGGCTTGTAAGCCTCGACTATCCCACCGAGATGAGCAGCAAGATCGACAGACTCGGGCTGGAGAGCGAACTCCTTTGATTGCAGCCGGGCTAGAAGCATTACGTCTTCTACAAGTCGACTCAGGCGATCGGTCTGGGAATGGAGCACCCCAGCTACTCGTGGAAGGTCATCCGCGTCAAGGGCTCCAGAGTCAAGTCCCTCGGCGTAACCACGAATGGTTGTAAGCGGCGTCCGGAGATCGTGCCCCACACTCATCAGGAAATCTCGTTCTCTCAGACGCAAACCCTCGAGTTCTTCAGCCATTTCGTTGAACGCTTCACCTACCTCAGTAAGCTCGTCATCGCCAACAGCAGGAGCACGAATATCAAAATCCCCTCCTGCGTAGGATCGGGCTGCCGATGACAGGACCTCAAGCCGATGGCCCAAACTGCGGCTAATCCACAGCGCGAGAATTATCGCGGCTATTGCCCCGATGACAAGCGCAAAAAGCAGTGTTTGAGTTATCACCTGACCTATAACAAAAGTATCGAATCTGCCGATAGCCACAACAATACGTACCGGACTGTTCTGCTCACCTGGTGTGATCGAACGAAAGGTCGCGATGACCGGTTCGCTTTCAATCATCACGGTGCGCACCTCTCTATCCAGTTGGCCTTCGACCAGAAGAGTGCGCTCGTAATGATGTAACTGTGGAAGAAGCATCGGGATATCGCTCAGATAAACCAACCCTCTCTTTTCAATCACAAGAGCCGCTTCGAGAAAGTCATGACCCCCTATCAGCCTTACCTCGTCCAAAATCTCCTGTACTCGCTGACGGACCTCTTGCGTCACCTCGCCGTTGACATGAATTGCTTCAACCTGATCCTCCACTAGTTGAGCGGTTACTTCGGCCTGCCTGAACAATTCTTCCTGAGCCGCTTCACGACTTTCCTGTCGGATCGCCGTTGCTCCTATCAATCCGGCGATCAAGGTAACCATCGCTACCGACAGCGTTCCCCATAGAATCCTGCGGCGCAGCGTCATGATTCCAGGCGATAACCGACGCCCCAGACGGTCTCAATGGGTACGCCAGGAAGTTTTTTCCGTAGCTGCCTGATATGGACATCGACGGTCCGGGTCTCGCCCAGGTAGTCATAGCCCCAAACAGCTTGGAGAATTTGGCCGCGAGACAATACAAGTCCTCGATGCTCCGCTAGATACCAGAGCAGATCGAATTCACGAGCTGTCGGTCGCACCACCCCATCTTCGACCTTGACTTCTCTCCTCCCAGAATCGATGGCAATCTCCCCTACCTCGATAATGCGCGGCATCAAAGATCGCTCCTCGCTGCGACGCAAGACTGCTTTGACGCGAGCAACAAGCTCTCGAGGCGAGAAAGGCTTTGCCACATAGTCATCAGCGCCCAACTCCAGACCAACGATCTTATCGATCTCTCCGCCTCGGGCTGTAAGCATGATTATGGGAACCTCCGAATCAGCACGTATCCGTCGACATACTTCGAATCCATCCATACCCGGTAGCCCTACATCAAGGAGCACAACTCTGGGATCCCGTTCGGTCATTCGGACAAGCCCTTCCTCTCCGGTAGAGGCATGGATCAATCTGAAACCCTCCCTCTCGAAGAACAGCTCCAACAGGTCAGCAATCTCTTGCTCGTCTTCGATAAGAAGAATGTTCCCCGTCACGGTCATTTTCTAACTCCGTTTGCGAATACCAACAATATCGGTTGTTTCTTTTAGAGACTGTAAGAGAAGCCGAGGCACTAATGAAGATTTCAGGCCATTACCACAGGTAATACGACGTGGATCTCGACAATAGTTAGGGCGTAGGATCTAAGGGAAGAGCTCTTGCCCAAGCCGGAATCGATTGGCCGTTCCAGTGAATCTGAACCTCATCGCCATTGGCCACCTCATGTCTTAGAAGCGACAGCGCAATGGAACCAGAACCATCAGCGGATGGGGCGACCGACGTAAGCGTACCCACCGCTTTATTTCCGGAAAAGACCTCGACCCCATCCGTGAGTTCGCGGCAATCAGGGATCTCGATACCTCTGAGTTTGCGATTCACTCTTCCTCTCGAATCTGTTCATCCCGGACCAATAATACCGAGGAATAACACTTACTTTTTCCTCTTTTATTTTGTTCCCAAGTTTTCTCATCATGCTCTCATTGTCACAGTAAATAAGCCAGTGCTGCCCCTCTTTAAATTCCGATTTGAGCAACTTGGCTGCTTGTGTGATTTTGTTC
>CAJWGC010000052.1 GCA_913031525.1 uncultured Acidimicrobiia bacterium
TCGCGAGTAATTCCATCGAGACAACCCGATGAGATCGGAGGCGTGTAGATCCTCGAATCTCTCACAAGGAATATGTTCTCACCAGAACCCTCAGTGACAGCACCATCAGCATTCAACATGACGGCTTCATCACAGCCGTTACGAATAGCTTCCGACTTCGCCAAAATACTATTGATATAGGTTCCAGTAGCTTTCGCATTGGGAAACACTTCTCCCGAAAACCGACGCCACGAAGACACCTGAGCGCGGATCCCATTGCGAACTCCGTCTTCGCCGAGATAAGCACCCCACTTCCAGGTAATGATTGCTAATCGAATTCTGGCTTTTTCAGGGTTAAGGCCAATAGCTCCCAGTTCAAGAAATGCAATAGGACGGACATAACCCGACCTGAGCTCGTTGACAACCAAAAGTTCCTTGGCCGCCTTCGCGAGATCCTCTACTGACCACTCCAGCTCCATTTGATATGCCTTGGCTGAATGATGCAAACGTTTCATGTGGTCCGTCAGTCGGAATGCTGCGGTTCCGCGGTCAGTCTCATAAGCCCTAATTCCTTCAAAAACCCCGGTTCCATAGTGGAGAGCATGACTTAGGACGTGCACAGTCGCGTCCTCCCACAGAACGAGCTCTCCGTCCAACCAGATGTATTGGGTAGGTTCCATGGGGCCTAGTTTGCCATGTTCATCTCTGCGTTACTTCCAAACGGCCTATTCCGCGAGACTGTAGAGAGAAATCGAACCCTAAGGAGGGCAAATGCGACGATTCGTAGCTGCGGGTTTCGGCGTTGGACTCCTACCACGTCGACTGTGGGGCAGCGACTCTGGAGCCGGTACGCTCGGCGCACTAGTTGCTGCCGCGCTAGGGGCAGCACTTCTAGCTGCCCCTATATGGGCTCATCTCATAGCGACGGTTGTAGCAATAGGGCTTTCGTTATGGGCCCCTCGGCCCTTCCTCGTCGAAGAACGTGACCCAGGATGGGTGGCCATTGACGAAATTGCGGGAGCTTTACTAGCTGTCACTGCACTATCAGGATGGCCATGGGCCGTGGCATGGCTAGTAGCTAGGTTGGCCGATATTTTTAAGGTGCTACCTGGTACACGAAAAGCCGAGCGACTACCCGGCACACTTGGCGTAACCGGCGATGATCTAGTGGCCGGATTTTACGGTCTAGCCGTCGGAGTTTTACTCACAATCTGGCTGTAGCGCGCTAGAAATATGTAAGTATTTGGCTTCAGAAACACCCTTGATTTTCTGGATACCTCTGAGAATCTCCTGAGTTACCAAAGCGTTTAGGCAAAGCCCCATCATTGCGCCACCCTCAGGATGACGTCCCACGACCATTTCCATGATGTTGACCCCGCTGTCACCTAGAAGCTTCCCGACTTGGCCAATCATGCCGGGCATATCCTCGTTCCGAATGAGGATCATATGCTCCGTGATAGGTAGCTCCATTTCATATCCGTCGACTCCTAATAGCACCGGACCTTTGCGCTCCATCAGCGTTCCGGTTACGACTCTTCGATCACCCTCGAAGATGCCAGTGACCTGCATGAAGGAGCGATACACGTTCGAATCGCGAGTCGATTGTTCGCTGATTTCGAGGCCATAAGATGCAGCGACTAACGGCGCGTTGACGTAGGAAACCGGTTCATCCGTTATCTCTTGTAGTGCTCCTTTCAATGTAGCAAGCACCAACGGACGAATAGATGCAGAGGCAATTCGTCCCTTCGCCGCGACGATCAAGTGATCTGGCAAACCGTAGGACAAAGACACGAATATTTTTCCGAGGATCTCCGCGATCGGAAGATACGACTTAACCGTCGTGCTAATTTTCTGACCGAAATCGATGTTGACGGCAGAGCGAACAAGTTCACCTTCCAATGTTTCAACTACCGATTCGGCAACCGAGACACCGGACCTGCTCTGTGCCTCTAACGTTGAAGCACCGAGATGGGGGGTAACGACAATCTCATCGAGCTCAAAAAGAGGGCTATCGGTGACGGGCTCGACTCCGAAGACGTCGATAGCCGCACCTGCAATCCGACCACTTCTGATAGCTTCGAAAAGCGCCTTTTCTTCAATTATTCCTCCGCGGGCCACATTGATAATACGCGCCCCCGGTTTCATCTTCGCCAGCGCTGCGACATCAATGAGCCCTTCTGTTTCCTTGTTCCGCGGCAGATGAACGGTGACAAAATCTGCTGCCTCAAGCACGGCATCAAACGAGAGCAAATCTAAATCTAGGAGACTCGCTCGATTCTGGCTTATGTAAGGGTCATAGCCGATGACCTTCATTCCGAAAGCTGCAGCTCGATCTGCAACAAGAGTTCCGATACGGCCCATCCCAAGAATACCGAGCGTCTTACCGTAAAGCTCGACTCCTTGAAATTCGTTGCGATTCCAATTTCCGGATCGAAGCGAAGCATCAGCTCGAGTCACATGGCGTGCCTGGGAAAGCATGAGAGCAAAAGTATGTTCGGCTGCCGAGATCGTATTGGCATCGGGCGCATTGACCACTACAACCCCAGCACTGGTCGCCGCTGTGAGATCAATATTGTCGACACCGATACCAGCTCGACCAACAACCTTAAGCCCAGGAGCAGCCTTCATTAATTCGCGGTCGACAGCAGTGCCTGACCGCACGATCAGGGCAGCTGCATCTCCAATCTTCCGAATCAACTCCTCACGCGAAACGCCGACAGCATCTATCACGTTGCAGCGCTCGCGCAGAATCGCAACCGCTACTGGAGAAATAGCTTCGGCAATCACAACTGTCAACTTATCCATTTCGCGCTCCGGAGAGATTGATCCCTTCACAATCCATGATTGCACCCTTCGAGCAAAGCGAAAACTCAACGGAGGCTGCAACGCAATACGCCTGACCTCATGGACTCACATCAAACGGATACTGCATGACCAAACCTTGTTTCCTTCTGCTAGGAAATAGAACGGAAGGGAGAGAGGGAAAGAAACAACAGGCCAACAAGGCTCCTTCAATGTCTCCGAGCTATTGCGCCATGCTGCTCGTTTTTGCCGAATCACGCACTATCGTCGCGTTATCCGATGACCTCCCTGCACTCTGGCGCGAAATGCGAGCCTTGGTGGCGCCCTAAAGCGTACGTCGCCATGCTTCTCAGTGCTCTAGTCCCCGGAGTTGGCCAACTGTACGGAGGGCATAAACGACGAGGAATTGCGCTGATAAGCACGACAGTGATCCTGCTGATCCTTTTATTAGTAGTGCTGCGAGATCAGACGATGTGGCTGCGATGGTCAGTCGAACCAACAGCCCTGAAGTGGTTACTGGTAGGAAACGGCGCCTTATTGACCTTCCGTGTCTACGCGGCTGCGGATGCTTTTTCCAACTATGACAAACCCGACCGTATAGCTACTGGGCGCCGCGCCGCGTCGGCCTCGGTCATCGCCACTATCTCAGTGCTACTGATAGCGATACCGCATGCCTATACCGGATATCTGGACGTGGTTCAATACGACCTGATCAAAACGATCTTTGCTCCAACTGCCACAACAACACCGTCAGCCGATAGCGCCACTTCGAACTTCAGCCCATCTTCCAGTACGCAACCCACGAGCGCCATCACAAGTTCGGATTCATATAACGTTACAACTCCGACTCAGCCGGAGAAGACCACGACAACCACTACAACAGAACCACCACGACTCTGGGACGGCACAGAAAGGCTCAACGTACTATTGCTAGGAGGTGACGGCGGCAAGGGTCGCACATCGATCCGAACCGACACAATCATCCTCGCTTCGATCAATCCAGCAAGCGGACACACGGCGCTATTTAGCGTGCCGCGCAATATGGCCCGAGTTCCAGTTCCAGAGAGCGTATCTAAATGGGATTGCAATTGCTTTCCCGGCATCATCAACGCCCTGTGGAGATGGGCCGACGACCGCCCTAATCGTTTCCCCGATATCGCCGATCCTGGATCCGAGATTCTGAAACTGGCTATCGGAGAAATGATCGGACTCGAAGTTCACTACTACGCGCTTATCAATCTGGCAGGCTTCGTCGAGCTCATCGATGCAATCGGCGGCATAGACATCACCGTCCCGAAACGTCTTTACGACCCAAAATACTCAGGGCCCAATGGTGGAAGCAGAACCATCGACATCCAACCTGGTGACTACCACATGGACGGCGAAGAAGCTCTCGCATACGCTCG
This sequence comes from uncultured Acidimicrobiia bacterium, assembly GCA_913031525.1. Taxonomy (GTDB): domain Bacteria; phylum Actinomycetota; class Acidimicrobiia; order Spongiisociales; family UBA5794; genus CAJWGC01. Next base: position 4,188 of record CAJWGC010000052.1, read on the forward strand.
CTCACGCAAGACTTCTAACGACTACAACCGCATGGGACGACAGCGCTGTGTTCTAAAGGCCATGGCTGCTCAAGCTGACCCCCTAAGAGTTGTTCGCTCTTTCCCAGCAATCGCGTCGACACTTAAACAAAATCTCTTTACCGATATACCACTCGAATCCCTGCCAGATTTCATCGAACTCATCCCCCGGGTCAACGCGGATGAAATCATCTCGGTGCGATTGATACCAGACCGGTTTACCGGGCCTAGAACGCCCGATCGGTTCCCCACTCCAGATCTCGAAGAGATCCGGTCCGTGGTTCAAGCAGTGCTCGAACTGACTCCGCAAGACGCACTCGAAACGCTCGAGCTGGAAAACCTGGAAAAGAAATGCGGGTAAAAGGTGATAAACCCGCCAACACGCGCCCGGGGTTTGGAAGAGCTCTAGCGCGCGGGATGACTCGCAAATGCGCTAGGTGCGGTAGCGGGAATCTGTTTCGATACTACATGTTGATGGCAGAAAACTGCCCCCAATGCGGCCTTCAATTCGAACGCTTGGAAGGTTATTGGCTAGGCGCCGTAGCTTTGAATCTCATCGCGGTTGAGTCCCTCTTTGTGATCGTTCTTATCGCAATGGTTACCGCAACCTGGCCCAACGTACCGTGGACACTCATACTCATAGTGCTTGTATCGATGAACGTGATAGTGCCACTGATCGTTTATCCCTTCAGCCGCACAGTGTGGGTCGCGATCGAGCGATACCTCTCGGGTACTGCTGTAACAGAGACGCGTAACCAATCCGACAAGACCCGATCAGACCTCCGCGGCAGCGCGAACTAGTTCCGAGACTCTTCGTGGATCCGCTTTCCCCCTTGTAGCTTTCATCACCTGGCCGACGAGAAAACCGACAAGCTTCATGTCACCCGCACGCATTCGTTCAACCGCCTCACTGTTAGCTAACAGAACCTCGGACACCGCTGCCTCAAGGACGGACTCATCCGATATCTGAATTAGATCTCGCTCGCGGGAAATCTTGGCGGGATCCCCTTCCCCGGCCATAACACCTCCAAGAACTTCCTTCGCTGCAGATGTCGAAAGCTCATTACTAGCGACCATACGAATTAGTTGAACAAGATATCCGGCGCTAAGAGCTGTGTCTTCGAGGTCCTTGTTCTCCTTGCGTAGATAGGCCACAACTTCACCGGTCAACCAATTAGCGGAAGTCAAGGGATCGCCCCCATCTGTCAAAACCTCATCGAACATCTTCGATAAAGCGCTGTCATCGCCTATCGAATTTGCTAACTGAACATCCAGTCCGACGTCCAAATAACGACGGCGACGGACAGCGGGAAGCTCCGGCAATGAATCGACGACCTCAGCTCGCCAGTCATCCGAAACGACGATCGGTACGAGATCCGGCTCTTGAAAATACCGATAATCCTCGGATTCCTCTTTCGAGCGCATCGATACTGTGAGGCCACGTCCTTCATTCCAATGGCGAGTATCCTGTATAACCTCTCGCCCCGTCTCTAGAAGTTCGATCTGACGATCTCTCTCGTACAAGATTGCTCGGTGCAAAGACCGCAGAGAATTTACGTTCTTGACTTCAGCTCGCGTACCCAAGTTTGCCTGATCCTCGCGTCTAACCGAAACATTGACATCAAACCTCATACTGCCTTCCTCAAGCCGCGCGTCGGAAATTCCCAGAGCACGAACAACTCGCTGAAGTTCAACGGCATAGGAACGCGCTTGGTCTGCAGATCGGATATCCGGCTCACTTACGATCTCGACAAGGGGCACTCCAGATCTGTTGAAATCGAGCAACGAGTGAGAAGCGTCGTGGATACGTCCGTCGGAAGCAAGATGGCGACTCTTTCCAGTGTCCTCTTCCATGTGGACTCGAGTAATACCAATCTGGACAGTTCTTTCTTCTGAAAAGATCTCTAGAGCTCCATCTACACACAACGGCAAGTCGTACTGGGAGATTTGGTAGTTCTTAGGAAGATCAGGATAGAAATAGTTCTTTCGATGGAACTCCGAGTAGTCAACGAGACGGCACCCAAGCGCCGATCCAATCCGGAGAATTCCCTCAATGGCCTTTTCGTTCGGAACGGGAAGGGCCCCCGGCAAACCCAGACATACCGGGCAACACAACGTATTGGGGGCGGCACCAAAAGATACATCGCAGCCACAAAACATCTTCGAGCGCGTTTGCAACTCAACGTGGCACTCCATCCCTATGACGACCTCCCACGCGGTATTCAAGATGCCACATCCGATGTTGCCAGTTGAGGACGTGAGATAAACTCGACAAGACGCTCGACTTCAGCGGCGACACGAAAGAGCACTTCCTCTCCCAGAGCGGGTGCCATAATTTGAAATCCAATGGGAAGCCCGTCAGATGCAAGTCCTATCGGAATCGAGATAGCTGGGTCTCCCGCCAGATTTGAAGGAATCGTGCAAATATCTGAGTAGTACATTGCAACGGGGTCAAAAGCTCTCTCGCCGATCCCAAAGGCCGTCGTCGGACTAGTAGGCGAAACAAGCACGTCCGCTTGTTCGTAGGCTGCTTCAAAATCACGTCTCATTAGGGTACGAACCCGCTGGGCTTGACCGTAAAAAGCGTCGTAGTAACCAGCACTCAAGGCGTAAGTACCCAGCATGATACGGCGCTTTACTTCATCACCAAAACCCTCTGCCCTCGTTCTCCGATACATACGAACAAGCGGTCCGTCGATTTGTTCCGCTCCGGCGGAATCACCCGCTTCCACAAGCATCCGGCGTTCTTCAGCAAGCTCCTCAAGCATGCGTCCCTCGTCGGTTCGGTGGCCGTAATGGGCACCGTCGTAACGCGCGAGATTTCCTGAAGCTTCACAAGAAGCGATGATGTAATAGGTCGCGATCGCATAGCGGCTGTGAGGCAGTTCGACCGGATGTACCGTCGCCCCCAATTGTTCGTAAAGCGTTATAGCACGACGAACCGACGCTTCGATTTCGCCGTCTAATCCGTCTGCAAAATGAGACTCGACAATTCCGATGCGCAAACCTTGGAGCGGTTCAGCTAGTAGTTCGCTGTAGGAGGGCACCGGCAGCTCCGCCGAAGTGGAATCAAGTTCGTCATGCCCCGCGATCACTTCCAGCAGCAAAGCGGCATCCTCGGCCGTTGCCGCCAGTGGGCCAACCTGGTCAAGACTGCTCGCAAAAGCCACG
>CAJWGC010000053.1 GCA_913031525.1 uncultured Acidimicrobiia bacterium
GTGGCATCAGTTCTTGCTGGTGGGCTTTTCTGGGCCAATCTTTGGTTGGCAGACCGCTTGTCTCCTCGAACTCTCCGCTTTGGCAGCAGCCCAGATGAAGACATCCTTGAGCGTTTTCAAGAGTGGGTAACGCCTCGGGTAAACAAATTCAGATTCTATGTCGCGGCTTTTTTGGGTATTGCACTTGGGCTCGGAGCATCTGGATTTTGGCAGGAATTCCTCTTTTTCCGCCATGGTGGATCGTTCCTCGGTGTAGATCCCGTTTTCGGGGCCAATATCAGTCGTTACGTTTTCGATCTTCCTTTCTATCGGAGTCTGTTCGACTGGACTTTCCAGTTGGTTGTCGTGATCACCCTTGTAACGGCAGCCCTTCACTACCTCAACGGGGGAGTCCAAATTCAGGGACGCCAGCGAGTTAATCCGGGTATGAAGGTGCACCTCTCGGTGCTCTTTGGCGTACTGGCTTTACTCAAGGCCTTCGCGTATCTCCTCAATCAATGGGAGCTGCTTTATTCAGATCGGGGCCAAGTGGTAGGTGCTTCTTACACAGATGTCAATGCGCAACTCCCTGCATTGCGCCTTCTCATGATCATTTCGATCGTCGCAGCGGTGATTCTCCTGGTGAATTTGCGTTTTCGGGGATGGACATTGCCGATAGTGGCTCTTGGTTTGTGGCTCGGCTCTTCGATCATCGTCGGCGGTCTATATCCCACCTTTGTGCAGCGTTTTCGCGTGGTCCCTGATGAGTTGAATAAAGAGGTCCCCTACGTCGAACAGAACATCGCATTTACCAGGGAGGCCTATGGGCTATCGGCAGTCGGCGTTCGACCATTTGCTGCTTCTCCTGACTTGAGCGCGACTGATCTTGCAGTGAATCGTCAGACAATTGACAACATCCGGTTGTGGGACCCTGAGGTCCTAGTCACTAATTACAAGGTCAACAACGAGATTAGGCCTTATTACTCGATCAACGATGTAGACGTCGATCGGTATCTGATAGATGGTGAACTCACTCAAGTAATGATTTCGGCCCGCGAGCTCGATGAGGACAATATTCCGGGATCCGGATGGGTTATCGATAGGCTCGTCTACACGCACGGATTTGGCGCTGTGGTGAGCCCGGCTAATGAGGTATTGGGTTTACCCGGAGCTCCCTCTGCGCTAGTGGACAAGATCCCTCCTGTAACCGATACGGCAGCAGCCGAAGTTTTGACCATTGAGCAGCCTCGTATTTATTTCTCCGATCAAGCAGAGTCGGATCATGTGGTCGTCGGGACTAATGAGCCAGAAGTTGATTTCCCGGTTGGTGAAGGTGGCGAGACGGAGAAAATTAATTACGACGGTGACGGAGGGATTGACCTTGGAGGATTTTTCCGGAGAGCTGCGTTTGCGCTGCGATTTGGCGAGGTCAATGTCCTTATTTCTGGACAACTTACGGACGATTCCAAGGTATTGATGGTGCGTAACGTGAGGGAGCGGGTAACGAAGGCTGCGCCGTTCCTTCGTGCCGATGCTGATCCGTACCTCGTTGTTCTTGACGGTCGACTGATTTGGGTTGTCGACATGTACACCACCACCAACTGGTATCCGTACTCCAGCTCCGCTGACACCGGTCGTCTAGATCGGGTCCCTGGATTGCCTGAGAGATTCAATTACATTCGAAACTCTGTGAAAGCCACGGTGGACGCATTCGATGGCACCATGTCCTTCTATGTGGTCGATCCTTCGGATCCGCTTATCGCTGCCCAACAAAAGATCTTTCCCGATCTATTCACTCCAGATTCGAGTATGCCTGACGGTTTGCGAGAGCATCTGCGATATCCAGAGGATCTTTTCCGCATTCAATCCGACATGTACCGTCTATATCACGTCACTACCGGTCCGGAATTCTTTTCTGAAGTCGATCCATGGCAGATCGCCCGAGATCCGTCGGACTCGCCACGTCCGCCGCTACGGGATCAGGTTGTAGATGCTTCTGGGGTTATCTACCGACCTATGCTTCCTTACTACTTATTGATGAGGCTTCCGGGCGACGAGGAGCTGTCGTTCATCCTTATGCAGCCGTTTACTCCTCGGCTTCGCCCCAACTTGTCTTCCTTTTTGGTAGCGAAATCAGGACCGAAAGATTACGGCCAACTGATCGACTATACGTTGCCAGCGGAGCGAGCCCAGCCGGGACCTGGCCAGATTGGCGATTTTATTAATCAGAACACTGAAATTTCGGAGCAATTCACTTTGCTATCCACTGGTGGTTCTGAGCTAATTCAGGGCGCCATGCTCGTTGTTCCGGTAGAGGAATCTCTTCTATATGTGCAGCCGATCTATGTAGCGGCCGACACTGGGGGCACTACTGGTGTTCCGGAGTTGAATCGAGTGATCGTGTCGTTCGATGGCGAGATCGCGATTCGAGATACATTGGCTGAAGCGCTAGATGCAGTGTTCGGCGCCGCGGTGGAAGTGGATACTTCCGTTCCATCTTCTGGTGGCTCCCTGTCAGCGTCCAGTGAGATTCCCGCAGACGCTGCTGTTTTGATATCCGCGGCGGTTCAGGCATTCGCCGAGGCAGAAGCAGCGTTTGCTTCCGGTGACGAGGCTCTTTGGCTGCAGAAGAACAATGAGGCTGAAAATTTTGTCAAGAGGGCAGCTCGGCTCCTAGCCGAGCTGGAGGATGCGCCCTCCAACTAACGGGCTTCCTTTTCGCTGGATTCTTTTGGATAAGCTGCAACTCCTGGTCCTTGGTAAGTCAGGGCGACAGTCTCTCCACTTGTGAAAGAGGGCTTGGAAGTCGAACGGACGATGAGCTCAGTCCCGTTGAAGTCGATCCAATAAGTGCAACCATGACCGTAGAACTCCACTCTTTTCACTTGAGCTGAGCTCCCAGGCTCCAAGTGAATTTGCTCCGGCCTCAGGAGGAGAGTTTGTGGTCCAAATGCAGATTTAGCCAATGGAATCGCCCCAAGAACAGTTTGGGCTGTCGTCCCCTCTGCAAGTCCTGGAAGCAGATTCGCATTGCCGATAAAGGCTGCAACCCAGAGATCATGAGGTCTTTCATAGATTTCATGTGGTGACGCCTGTTGGCGAATTACTCCTGAGTCCATCACAGCGATTTCATCGCTGAGAATGAAAGCTTCTTCTTGATCATGAGTGACGAACAAGGTGGTCATTCCTAGATCGCGCAGTAAAGATCGAGTTTCAGAGCGTACTGATGCGCGTAGAGAAGTGTCGAGATTGGAGAATGGTTCGTCGAGAAGCAAAACATGCGGCTGTGGGGCCAAGGAGCGAGCAATAGCGACTCTCTGTTTTTCGCCGCCAGACAACGTTGAAGGCATTCGTGATCCGAGTCCAGATAAACCGACCATTTCCAATATGTTTTCGACGATGGTCTCTCGCTTTTCGTTGTCTTTGGCTAATCCATAGGAAACGTTGTGAGCCACGTCAAGATGGGGGAAAAGCGCCCAGTCTTGGAATACCATGCCGATTTGACGTTTTTCGGGGGGCATGAATGAGTGTGGATCGGAGAGGGTTTGATCCCCAAGGCGCACCGCTCCAGCTTCTGGTCGCTCGAGCCCTGCGATCACCCGTAGCAATGTGGTTTTGCCGCATCCGCTCGGTCCTAGGAGAGTTACGGACTCTCCAGGATCGATCTTCAGATCAATTCCGAGGAGTATGGGTCGAGAATCGATCTTTTTGTAAACGCTATCAACTTCTAGCCCTTTGCGAGATGAAGGAACCATCACATCGATGGTATCAACGGCTAGCTCAGTTCCCAATTGCGAAGATTCTTGGAGATCGTTCATTTCTTAACTTTTCGAGAATCAGGTATGGGGCGCGATTGTTCGAGTGCAGGCGAGTGAAACCGCTTATCGCTTCGCAGGTATAGGATGATTGGAAGGATCGCTGTTGCGACTATCAACAACGACGGAATCGCGGCTGCTGCCCAACGCGACTCTGCAGCAAGCTGCCAAACCCATATTGATGTGGTAGTTAATCCGAACGGTCTAATGAGTAGGGCTATCGGTAATTCCTTTAGAACATCGATAGCCACCAAGAACGCTCCTGCAATAGCACCGGAGCGGGCTATCGGGAAGTAGATCTGACGCATTACGCGAGTTGGGCCGGCGCCCAGTGTATGGGCCGAGTCCACTATCGACGGAGTAATTTTTTCGAGACTGGCGTCTATCGATCCATAAGCCAGAGCCATGAATCGGACGATGTAAGCGTAGACAAGCCCGATGAATGAGAGCAGGACAACGTTGGTTGGATTAGCTCCTGATGATTCGATGACCCAAGTAAGCATCACCAACACCCCTATTCCTACAACTGGACCGGGAACTGCGTATCCAATTATCACGAGACGGGCTGCTCGTCGAACCGAAGGGCGGCCAGAGAACCTTGCTCCTCCTGCCGCAAATAGGGCTAAGAAGGCAGCTCCTCCTGCCGCTGCAATTGCGAATCCGAGGCTATTCGACAGAAATTCGAATGCGCGGGATAGATCTGTGACTACCGCAGGGGATTTGAATATCCAGAAGAGCAATTGGGCGATGGGCATTGCGATTGCTAAAAAAAGGACGACGAGTGGGATAGCGATTGCAACGTTTCTTCTCCAGCCGCTTAACTTCACTCGCCTAAGTCCGCGAGATCCCCCGTGTTGGTAATACTTCGCTTGGCCGCGGAATACTCTTTCGACTGCAAGGATGATCACGGCGATCAAAAGTACAAGTGCAGCGAGCTCGACCGCCGTCTCTCGGTCGAACATTCCCTGCCAGACTTGGTAAATACCAACAGAGATAGTCTTAACGTTGAAATATTGGACCGTGGCGAAGTCGGTGAGAGTCTCCATCATCACCAACGCAATTCCTACTGCGAGTGTGGGCCGCGCCATCGGCAGTATCACTCTTCTCGCAGCATTGAACCTGCTGTCTCCTAGTAAACGGGCGGATTCGTAGGTTGCTGACGTCTGTTCGCGAAATGCCAAGCGTGCAAGTATGTATACGTAAGGGTATAGCGTGAGTGTCATCACCACTGCGGCGCTCCATATCGAGTTCACATTTGGGAACCAGACATCCCTCCCGAAAAAGTTTCGCATCGCTGATTGGACTGGTCCAGCGAAGTCGAATATCGACAAAAAGACAAACCCAAGGATGTAGGCGGGCATCGCAAGCGGGAGCATTAATGACCAGGTGAATATTCGTCGGCCCGGAAAATCGTACATAGTTGTTAACCAAGCAAGGCCCGTTCCCAGAATCAGCGTTCCGGCGCTGACAAGAACGAGGAGGGCGCCGGTGGTCCACAGCATTCCAGGCAGAGGTCCTTGCCAAAGTTCGATCCAAGCTTCTTTTTTGGGAGAAATCGCACCGATCATCACAAGGAAGATGGGAGCTACAACGAACGAGACGACCCCTAGTGTGATTAAGGACCAGAATGGCCTTCTTTTTCGGCGAAGGAAGTGGTTAGTTGTAGTTAGTCGCCACGAAAGAGTTGAAGCCGGATAGGCCTCAACTCTTTCGTGGCGATGGTTAGGATCACTCGTAGCCGGCCTTATTCATGATTTGGATCGCGTCTGCGTTCAGTATCGCAAATTCAGATGCATTCAATGAATCTTCCTTGAAGGTGCCCCATGGTCTTACTATCGGTGGGGGTTGTACGTTCGGATTGACAGGATACTCATGGTTTCCGTAGACGAATGCTTCTTGACCTTCGTCAGCGAGCCATTCAATCAGGTCGACCGCTAGATCTCGATTGTCAGATGCTGCTGTAACTCCGGCACCTGAGATATTGACGTGAACGCCACGGCCATCTTGATTGGCCCAGAAGGGAAGGACTGGGAAGTCAGGATCATCAGCGAGTAGTCGAGCCAAGTAGTAGTGATTTGTGACACCTACGTCGCACCCTCCGGCTGCGATAGTCTCCAAGATCCGGGTGTCCTTTGGCAAGATCTGAGCCTCGTTAGCGACCCATCCTTCGACGACCGCTAAGGCGTTGTCATACCCATGGTGGTAAATCAGAGAGGCCACTAGTGACTGGGTGTATACGTTGGCTGCATTTCGCATACAGAGGCGCCCTTTCCACTTGGGATCAGCCAGGTCCTCGTATGTGCTGAGTTCGGACGGATCGACTCGGTCCGGGTGATACATGATGGTTCGGACTCGTTTTGATAGTCCTACCCACAGCTGATCTGGGTGGATCAGGTTTTCCGGTAGCAAATCGCCGATCTTGTCGGAGTCCATTGGCTGGAGAAGACCCTGGATAGCAGCAAGTTGGAGGTTTGAAGCGTCCACGGTCATGAAGATGTCTGCCAATGTGCTCTCTCCTTCTGCCCGGAGCCGTTCGCGCATTGCTGCATCTTTCCCGAAGAGGAATTCGACATTGTTGGAGGTTTCTGTCGAGTAATCGGTGAATGCTTGTTCGAGGTCGTACTGCCTACCCGAATAAACCTGTATTTCTTTCTCATCAGATGAGGCTCCAATTATCCCGCAAGAAGAAACTATGAGCGAGAGAAGAAGAGAAAGTGCGATTAGCGGATTAATTCGCTTTAAGGACATGGTGGCCTTTCTTGGTAGGGCAAAGGTTACCTGCTGTTAGGGAGCCTAACGATTATGACGAGACGAGGCGAAACGAGGATTATGGTCGAGAAATTTTGTCTTGTATTTCAGATTTTGCTGAGATGATGCGAACGTTTATTTATCCGATTTTTTCGATCTCTGCCGGTTCCAAATCCTCGGGCGTGCTAGATCTTCAGTGCTTTCCGAATTTCCCAACAGATCATTGAATGCCTAGTACATCGTTAGATTTCTGATCTTTTTCTAGAGGTTCAGAAGTTTGACGATGTCAAAGAAGACGAGTACTACCAGTAGTCCAATGATTCCGGTATGCAGAACTGTTACTGGTTTTTTCCATCGATGATCGACTCGCCAGAATCTTTGCATCGAATAGACATTGGCAGCGATTGCAATCAACCCTAAAACAATTCCCAGAGCGTGTCCTGTATCCGCGGCTAGGCCTATAAACGGCATTAGAAACGGCAGAACAACGTAGGTGAGGCTGCATCGAATCCCCGATATGATCATCGATACGGTAAAGATTCGCTCGGATCGTTGAAGAGACGATGGCTTTTCTGAGACGACTCTGTTCTTGGCAGTACGTTCCATGTCGTCGACGTTAATCAACGTTGGCTCGAGCTCTGAATCGTCTCGGGCAATCATTGGTTGTCTCTCATTGGGTTTATCGGATTAGTTGGGAATTGAAAGATTGGTCTCCGCTTCAGTTGAACCCTACGCGTTTGGTACAATGGCCTTCATATACGACGCGGGGTGGAGCAGTCTGGTAGCTCGTCGGGCTCATAACCCGAAGGTCGC
>CAJWGC010000054.1 GCA_913031525.1 uncultured Acidimicrobiia bacterium
TTAGGTTTAACTCCCGCTTTTATGGGTATTGACATTGATGACGAAGGCAAAGTGACTGGGATTTTCTAGAGGTTGGATGTCCGTCCAGGATGGTTTGTGTTTCATGGGCGATCTTTCTAACGCCGCGGTGTGAACGGAGTGGACGGCCGGTGCACTTTCAGAAATTTAGGGTGCTCGAACGAGAGCGCAAATTGAGCAATGGCTAAGGTGAAAGACCCTGAATCTCGACTCTATCGAGCTGATGCACAGGTAAAAAGGCGCGATTCGGAGTGGGCTGTTTAGTCATCCTTTAAACTCCCGTCGTTCCGTCGGACTGACGAAAGTCTGCGTTGTGCAGGTCTTACCGACCATTCGCCAATACGAATCCAGTGATCTCGCGCTAGTGCTCCTTCTGATCGACCATGTATCGGGTCGTGAAGGCGAACCGGCCTTGAGCGATCACAAATCCCACCGCGTTTCGAATACTGCGGATGTGAAGGAGTTTGTTGCTCTCATCGATGAGCACATAGTGGGATATCTACAAGCTGCTTGGCACCGGGCCTCGACTCTGGAGGAGGATGGTCATTGGGCTATAGAGGCGGTGTTAGGCGATTCTGTAGTGGGGACAGAAGTTCTTTCGCTTTTACTAGACGCTGTGTTGACAGAAATACCCGAGGGAAAGATACGTATGTGGGCGTCTACCGCTGAACTTGTTGCTGCAGCAGAAGCGCTTCGGTTGCAGAAGGTAAGACAATTATTGCGGTTACGGTTGGAGCGGTCAGATTTTCTTCCGATAGCAGTTTTCTCAAAAGGGGCAGAGATCGGCACCTTTGTGATAGATCGGGATGGCGCTGATTTTCTCAGTGTGAACAATGCAGCTTTTGCTGGTCACCCAGAGAATGGTGCGCTCAATCATGGAGATTTAGCAGAACGGATTGCTCAACCCTGGTTTGACGCAGAAGGTTTTGTTGTGATCCGAGATTGCGGGAAGATGATCGGATTCTGCTGGACAAAGGTCCATGAAAATGGAACGGGAGAAATTTACATCATCGCTGTGCACCCGGAGTCGACGGGAAGGGGGATTGGGAGGAGGCTTCTGGCTGCAGGTTTGGAACACTTGTTTGGTAAGCGCGCGGTACCAAGCGTCATTCTCTACACCGAATCGGACAATTACGCGGCGCTAAAGATGTATGAGAGTGTTGGTTTTGCTATTGATCGCGAGATGGGACAATACGAATTGCCTCGTCATCAACCGAACGGCTGATGACAGTTGGGGCATCGTGTATCCGACTCAATAGTGGCTGCATGGCACCATGGGCAGGGAAGGTCATCAGAGAACAAGGGGCTATTCCCCGTTTGGGAACGCAGAGATCCTGAGGACTGTCCGAGCCGAGCGGCGGCAACGACTCCACCAGCGACAAATGCGCTTGCTACGAGCACTTCCACCATCAGTGTCCTCCCATCGATTCTGGCCAAGTCAGGTTAGGTTCGCTAAGCGAATTTTTCGCGCATTTACTCGAAGTTGAACTCACTCAGGCGCTCGGCAAGGTCGATAGAGGAGGCTCATCTTCTGAGGTATGTGTTCCTCGAAGTCTTGGCCGTGCTGCTCGGCTACCGTAATTCAAGGGTTACACAGACCTTACGTGCTGTCGATTATCCTTGTTGCCTCTAGCAGGGCTGAGAGGGCAGATGACAGTAAGACTCACCTTTCCCGACGCCTCCGTGCACCGATATTCAGACGGGATAACCGGAGCTGATGTGGCTGCAGAGATCGGGTCTCGTCTTGCTGCTGCCGCGGTTGCTATCAAACTTGATGGAGAATTCTTTGACCTAGATCGAGAGATACCTGGAGACGCTGCCTTTGAGGTCGTCACCGAAGCCTCTGAAGATGGTCGCCACGTGTTGCGTCACTCGGCAGCCCACGTTATGGCACAAGCTGTTCTAGATCTTTTCCCCAGAGCGAAGTTTGCTATCGGGCCTCCGATTGAGGATGGATTTTATTACGACTTCGGGGTGGAACGCCCGTTTACTCCGGAAGATATGAATCGCATCGAAACCCGGATGATTGAGATCGTTAAGCAAGATCAGCCGTTTGAGCGTGATGTCATGAGCATCGAAGAGGCACGTGAATTGTTCTCCGAACAGCCGTTCAAATTGGAAATTATTAATGGTGTTGATGTAGGCGAAGGGGTAGACGGGTCCGAGGTATCGGTCTATCGAAATCTCGACTTTGTGGACCTGTGCAGAGGCCCACATTTGAGGTCGACCGGTCGAATCAAGGCTGTCAAACTTATGAGAACTGCTGGGGCCTATTGGAGAGGTGACGAGACAAAGCCGCAATTACAGCGAATATACGGGACAGCATGGGAATCTAAGGCAGAGCTTGAAGCGTATCGTGAAAGGCTAGAGGAAGCGCATAAGCGAGATCATCGCAAGCTCGGAATCGAACTAGATCTCTTCTCTTTTCCTGCTGAGCTTGGGGGCGGTCTTGCTGTGTGGCACCCGAAAGGAGGCTTGATCCGCAAGGAGATCGAGGATTACAGCCGCCGAACCCATCTAGCGAATGGTTATGAGATCGTCGCTACTCCTCACTTAGCGAAGGCGGAGTTGTGGAATACATCCGGCCATCTGGATTTCTATGCCGAAGGTATGTACCCGGGGATGCAGCTAGATCACGAAGTCGAATATCGGCTCAAGCCAATGAATTGTCCGTTCCACATTTTGATTTATCGAAGCAAGGGCCGAAGCTATCGGAACCTTCCGTTGAGACTTTACGAGTTGGGCACTGTTTATCGTTATGAGCGATCAGGAGTGCTTCACGGTTTGCTTCGTGCACGCGGCTTCACACAGGACGACAGTCACATCTTTTCTCTGGAGTCTCAGTTAGGAGATGAGCTTCAGAACTTGCTCGATTTCACTCTGATGGTGCTGCGCGATTTCGGTTTCCAGGATTTCGAGGCCGATCTTTCGACTAGACCAGAGAAATTCGTCGGAGAGGAAGGTTCGTGGAAGAGGGCAGAGGAAGCCCTTCGTGGCGCTCTCGAAGTAGCTGAATTGACATATGAGGTGGCAGAGGGGGAGGGCGCCTTCTACGGCCCCAAGATCGATGTTCATGTGCGCGACGCGATCGGCAGACGTTGGCAACTTTCAACCCTACAGGTGGATTTTGCTCAGCCAGAAAATTTTGACCTGGTCTATGCCACTGACGGCAACACCCGGGGTCGTCCCGTGATGATCCATCGCGCCTTGATGGGGTCTATTGAGCGTTTTGTGGGAATTCTCGTGGAGCACTATGCCGGGGCTCTGCCAGGATGGTTGTCGCCTGTCCAGGCAACCATTGTTCCGGTGGCAGATCGGCATGTGAGTTATGCCGCTGAGGTAGCGTCTTCCTTATCTGGATCAGGTTTGAGGGCTGAAGTAGATCACGCGCGTGATTCGGTAGGAGAGAAAATTCGTCGTGCGGTGACTCACAAACATCCGGCTGTGATTGTCGTAGGTGACAAGGACATTGAAGAAGGTACAGTCGGCTTGCGTTTGCGAGGTGCAGATAGAGAAAAGCGAGGCGTGATGCTCAGCGATGCAGCGCGCGAGATTTCTGAATATTGTAAACGGCCCTGATGGCAAGGTTGTCATACTTACCATGCAGATGAGATCAGCATTCTGCAGCCGAGCCGCATTCGATGTTGGTGACTTAAGGGTGATTTGATGAAGAAACTTGTTAAGGGCCTATCTCGACTCGTTGGGCATTACCCCCTCCCTGTATTGATTGTTGTCATTTCTATTTCTCTTGTGTTTTTGTATTTCTCAACTGAAGTCGAGTATGTGGATGGGAATGAAGGTTTCGCTCCTGACGCCGAAGAACTTTTAGCAAGTGAACGTATCAGAGGGTTGTTCGGCGACGGTTCCTCTGCGTCGGTACTTCAAGTGGTTATTGGCTCTGATAATGGCGACGTGATGACGACCGATGGTCTGGCTGCTGTGCGCGCAGTGCAGAACGTCGTAGAACAGTCTGATCTGAGAAGTTTGATCGTCGATTCTCCCAATCAGCCGGGGATCGTTTCATATTTACTTCCCGTCCAGCAGGGAATTGGATTAGGTCGGGTCGGAGAACCTGAATCTGATGCAATGTTGAAACAGGCGTATACCGTCGCTTCCGCGTATCTACCGGTGGATATTGGCGCGATCGCACAGCAACTCCTTTCGAAGGATCAGGATTTCGAAACGGTGACGGCCTCCAAAGGGCTTGTACTCATTTTTCTTGACGCCCCTGGTTTTGACGAGGTAGTCGACGTGGAGGGTTTCTTTCCTGCTGAGGATTTCCAGGATTTCACTGCTCTAGAAGAACAGGTGGCTCGGGAGATTCGTTCCGCTGCTCTGCCGGCTGGATACTCAGCGGAGCCGTTTGCTTTCGAGCTGATTTTCGGGAGCGATGATGAGTTCCAAAAGGAGATAGGCCGTTTATTCGGAATGGCTTTCGGGATCATCGTCATCATTCTCCTGTTTGTGTACTGGGTTAAGCCTCAACGCGGAAGATCGTTGTTTCCGGGGACGCGCAGGACTCTTGCTGACATGTCCCTCACAATGGCTGCAATCATGCTTGCGATTACTTGGATGAACGGGATCGGGGTGCTTCTCGGTCCTAGATATCTTGATTTAATTGACGACTTCGGTCCAATGAATCAGATCATTCCGATTCTTCTTATTGGTCTGGGGGTCGACTATGCGATTCATTTGACAACGCGTTATCGCGAAGAAGTAGGCCTTGCCGGAGACGTGACTGGCGGCATGCTCAAATCGATCCATACGGTGGGTATCGCACTCGTGCTTGTCACTGTCACGACGGCCGTTGGGTTCCTCACGAATCTGGTCAGCCCGATACCAGCGCTGAGTAGCTTCGGCCTTTTGGCAGCTGTCGGTATCGCTTCATCCTTCATAATCATGTTGACGTTCGTTGCATCGTTCCGCATCTTGATGGACCGACGCGCCGAACGTCTTGGTCGCCTACCGGTTCAACAGCTAGCCACTACAAGGGATCGACTGCTACCCAAGCTCATTGGGCGGCTTTCGATCCTGGCAGAACGCTTTGCTGTGCAGACGGTCGCTGCTGCGGTAATTGTCGGTGTCGTTGGTTTTATGGGAGTGTTGCAACTTAAGGCAGAGTTCTCGGTGACCGACTTTGTTCCGCGTCCGAATCCTTTGCTGTCAACTTTTGAGACTTTGATCGACGATTTCGGCGGGGGCTTCGGGGAGACGACCCAGGTAGTAGTGGAGGGTGAGGTAGCCACTCCTGCCGCGCATAATGCCTTGATCGAGGCCACCGACAATCTTCGAGATACCGAAAACGTCTTGTTGTTTGGAGATCAGCCAGCTGTGGAATCCATTCTGGGTCTTATCGCGACTTTGACAGATGAGACTGGACCGCGATTTTCTCCCGACTTCGCGGCCGCTGCTGCAGCCGCAGGAATGGGGGAGGACCTTCGAGTGTCAGGAGATGGCGACGTTACCGGGCTTTACAGCACTCTTTTCGAGGTCGCCCCTGCGGAATCCAGCCGCGTTCTGAGTCGAGATGGTGACGGTGCGTTCGTTGCCTTACTGCTAACTATTACCACTCAAGGAGGTGAATCTGGAGCATCCAATCTGAACGCTGCAATACGTGATGATTTCATCCCCGTCAAGGACGTTGGTCTCAGTGCAGTCCCGACATCGGATGAGATTATTAACGATGTTGTGGTTACATCGTTGAGCGATTCACAGCTGTCATCGTTGGTGATCACGATTCTTGCAGCTGCGGTTCTCCTCATGGCCAACTTCTTTGTTGAAGCACGACGACCAGGACTGGGTCTTATCACCATTTTCCCGGTTGCTCTCGTCATGTTGTGGGCTTTCGGACTGATGCCTGTTCTGGGACTTTCCTTTGGGCCGGTAACGGCGACTGTTTCAGCTCTTGCAATAGGAATAGGTGTTCCTTACATGATTCATATCACTCATCGTTACCAAGAGGATCGAACGCGTTTTCCCACACCTGAAGCAGCGATTAGATCAACCATGGTCAATACAGGTGGTGCGCTCGCTGGATCTGCCTTTACCACAGTTGCTGGTTTCGGAATTTTGGTGACTGGTTCGCTGGTTCCTTTCCAACAACTCGGACTCGTGACTGCCTATACCATCGCGATGGCGCTTGTTGGTGCTGTGGTCGTGTTACCCAGTCTCCTTATCTTGTGGGATCGCTGGCATCGACGGCGTGGGGAAAATCCGATCGATGAGAATCGACGAGAGCATTCAGTAGGTACGGTCAATTCGGAAGCAGGAGATCGAGGAATCCCAGGATCATGACGTATAGAGAAGGCGCTGATCGAAGGGGGATTGAGATTCCGGCGGAGCTTGCTGCCAGTGAACGCATCCCAGATGATCTCGATGCCAATGCAATGGTCGACTACACCATTCCGAACACTGCTCGTCGTCGTCGGGCGAGTTACGTTTATTTGGTGGCGGCAGTGGTTGGTACGGCGGCTGCCGTGGCAGGAGTCAGCGTCGGTTTTTGGTTCTTTGTGGCATTGTCGACGGCTATCTCTGCGTATCACTTTTTTGCAGGCCGAGATCTGAGAGTGAAAGAAAAAGAGGCCCTCGACGTAGCCAATCGCCGCGCTCTATTTACCGTAGGTCATGCTTCTGCAGTTGTCGGTTTTGAAGGATTATTTGCGCGTCCTGTTTGGAACGTACTTCTTTTTTCTGCCGACGATCCGCCAACAGAACGTGCCCTGATCCGCGTTGACGGTTCTACCGGAGAAGTGGTGGACTCCTACCAAGAAGCTATTAGCGACACGGAATGAATTTCACTTTTTCAGGGATATAATTCTGCAATTCGGAATTCCAGGATTGAATCCTGGAGGCTCTAAAAACCAGGGGAGCCAGTCGAAGTTTGGCTAACCTCGTTTTTCGATCGGTACGAAATCACGTTCGGGTTCGCCGATGTAAATCTGGCGTGGTCGGGCGATACGAGTATCAGGGTCCTGGTTCATCTCTTTCCAATGTGCGATCCAACCTGGGAGACGTCCTAGAGCAAATAAGACGGTGAACATTCGGCTCGGAAACCCGATTGCTCGATAGATGATCCCGGAATAGAAATCGACGTTGGGATAGAGCTTACGTTCGACGAAGTAGTTATCTTCGAGCGCAACCTTCTCGAGGCGGTTTGCAATGTCAAGCAGAGGATCCTTAATTCCGACGCGTTCGAGAATCTCTTTCGTGTAAGACTTGAGCATCCGAGCTCTTGGGTCGTAGTTTTGGTAGACCCGATGTCCGAATCCCATTAATCGAAACGGGTTATTTTGGTCTTTCGCCAT
>CAJWGC010000055.1 GCA_913031525.1 uncultured Acidimicrobiia bacterium
GAGGTAACGGTTGTGCTTCGCTTTACGGGTCCTCCATCGCTGGATCCATCAGTAGGCGCTCCGATTCTTCCAAAGCACATTTGGCAGGGATTGACTATTGAGCAGATTGATCAGTTCGCTAACAGCGAGATGATCGGTTCTGGTGCATTTAAGCTCAATACCTATACCCCAGACGAGCGCCTCGAACTCGACCGCAATTCTGACTGGTGGGGTTGGTCTTCTAACGATGGGCCTAAGACGGGCACGATTCAGAAGGTCGTCAAGGTCCAACTCGCTAACGAGGAGACTGTGGCGAACTCGTTGCGTAATGGTGAGATTGATGTCACGGGCGCGCTTGGCCCTGATATCTGGGATGGACTTAAAGGTCAGCCCAACATCGTTGCGGAAGAGTATCCAGCTTTGATTTTGGATCACTTTGGGATCAACGTCTATGAAGATCCTGATAATCCTGGTCAGCCTCACCCAGACTCAGGTGGCAATCCCCTATTGCTCGATCCTGTGATCCGTGAAGCAATGTCATGGGCAATCGACCGTCAGCGTCTGGTAGACGTGGTTCTCGGTGGAAGGGCGCAGAAGGGAACGGTTGTTCTTCCTCCTGGGCTGGCTGCCGACTTCCTCGAGATACCGGAAGCAGAGCAGGTCAACAATAATCCCGATCGTGCTCGTCAGTTGCTTGAAGAGAATGGCTACATTGATCGTGATGGCGATGGTGTTCGGGAAAGTCCTGACGGCGATAAGTTGTCTTTCCGGCTCCATGCCTCGACGGTGATCGACCGGTTGCCCCGTTACGCGGAGCTCATCAAGCCGATGCTTGAGGATGTTGGGATGGAGATCGATGGGGTCTACCCCGAAGATGATCCCACCCTCATTAACCGGGTGTTTGTGGAAGCTGACTGGGACATGTTCACCTGGGTTTGGACGACACCACCTGATCCGACGTTCATGCTGTCAGTACAGTCGTGCGATCAGTTCGGCAACCTGTCGGACACGTACTACTGCGACTCAGAATATGAGGCGTTGTTCAAGGCTCAGCAGATCGAAGGCGATCCGGCAACACGGTCCCAGATGGTCAAGGAAGCTCAGCAGATCTTCTACGATGCTCATGCCTACATCGTCATGGCTTATCCGACAAAACTCCAGGCGTATCGTACGGACACCCTGACTAATTGGCCGTTTATTGCCAATGGGGTGACGATCAACTGGTCGACAGGGACATATCTAACTGTCGGAGAGGCCTGAGCCTTCTGACGGATGTATTTGACCGGCCGGGTCGGCATCGCCGGCCCGGCCGGTCGCTATTTTTGCTAGAGGGGCCACTCTTCCAAATATGCGATAACGCCACTAGTTTCCGTTTTCTTTACCTGCCTGCTTTTTGTCTCAAAGGGGATCTGTGACATCTGACACTGCGACTGAAGAGGTTGCTGTAGCGAGGCGCTCCCGCTGGAGGTGGATGCGTAGTTATCCTGCTAGGCGCGTTCTCCAAGCGTTCCTTACGCTCTTCGTGGTTGCCTCATTCAACTTCTGGCTGTTCCGGATGTTGCCTGGAGATCCTGCTCGCGTCATTGCTAGGGAGGGACGTTTAAGCTCCGACGCTTTAGAGCAGATTCGGGCAGCCTTCGGGTTAGATCGTTCGGTTTGGGAGCAGTACCTCACCTACTTGACCAAGATTGTTCGTTTCGACACAGGGATGTCGTTTAAGGCTCGACAGCCTGTTACCGATCTTCTGGAACCCGCCTTGGTGAACACACTGATTCTTACCGGAGCCGCGTTGACGCTGATCTTTATCTTCGGATTGGCTATTGGGATTATTGCTGGCTGGAAGAGAGGTTCTCGCACCGACACATCGCTGACGCTTACCGCTCTGACCCTGTGGAGCCTTCCGACTTTCTGGGTCGGCCTGATGTTGGTGCTGGTTTTCAGCATTTCTCTAGGATGGCTTCCTGTTGCTGGAATCCGATCGGTTGCGGCCGTCTACTCAGGTCCTTTTGCTGAATTCGGAGATGTTTTCGAGCATCTGATCTTGCCCGCGTTTACGATCGCGATTGTCAGTGTGGGATCTATTGCACTCATTATGCGTAACTCACTTGCCGAGGTAGCAGATGAGGACTATATGTTGGCGGCACGAGCGAGGGGATTGCGGCCACGTACCATTCTCTGGCGATACGGAGTGCGAAACGCATTTCTCCCTACGTTCACACTGATGGCCTTAACGCTGGGTCTGCTCATGGCAGGTACTATTCAGACTGAAGTTGTTTTTTCGTGGCCAGGTCTTGGTCTCTTGATGTTTGAGGCTGTTAAGGATCGCGACTTCCCGTTATTGGAGGCCGCCTTTTTTGTTATTGCCGTAATCGTTGTTTTGGCCACGCTAGCGGCGGACTTGTACTACTCGCGGCTAGACCCAAGGATCGGTTCCTCATGAGTGTTCCCGCTGCCACAGAGTCGGTCGAAGTCGATTCCATGTCGGCTGGAAGCCGGATCTTTAGAACAAATTTTCGTGAACTTTGGAAACTAGGGCGGGGCAAGATCGGTGTTCTTCTTCTGCTTTTCTTCTTGATCTACGGCGTTTTTGGGATTTTCGCTTACGAGAATCCACCTGCTGCAGGGATGACCGTAGAAGATAGATTCCGTCGTCCATCAATCGATCATTTATTAGGGACCGACAACTTGGGGCGTTCGGTCTGGGAGCAGCTCGCGGTAGGAGCAGGAATATCTCTTGCAGTCGGGGTCGCGGCAACACTGATAGCTGTTATTTTGGGCAGCGTTGTTGGTATTACCAGCGGCTACATCGGCGGTCGGTTCGATCAGTTCATGATGGGTCTGGCTGATCTTTTTATAACGATTCCAGCTCTTCCGTTGATCATTGTGTTAGCTGCGGTACTGTCACGCGGACTCCCGACGATCATCGTTGTTATTGGCATTACTAGTTGGGCAGTTCCAGCTCGCCTTATCCGTGCTGAGGTTCTTAGCCAGAGAGAGCGAACGTTCATCCTGCGAGCTAAAGCGATCGGTATGAAGCCAATGCACATTATGCGGGTCCATATTGTTCCCAATGTTGCCGGCATCATTCTTGCCAACGCCATCCTTCTTACCGCAGCCGCTGTATTGACAGAAGCTGTTCTTGCGTTCTTGGGCCTGGGAGATCCGTCTCTTATCTCATGGGGGAAGATGTTGCAGAATGCATTCAGCTCAGGGGCGACGTCACTTGGGTTTTGGTGGATGGTCATACCCCCAGGGCTCATGATTGCCCTCCTGGTACTTTCGTTTACATTGATTGGCAATGCGTTAACTGATGTCCTCGATCCGCGTCGGCGAGCTGAGTAACCCATGTCTCTTGTACGAATAGATGACCTGTCAATTGATTACCGGAGAGCTGGGAAGACAATTCGAGCGGTCAATGAGCTCACTTTTTCAGTAGAAGAGGGCTCCATCGTGGGGTTGGTCGGGGAGAGTGGATCTGGTAAATCAACTTTGGCACTTAGCCTGATGGGGCTTCTACCGCGCAACGGTTCGGTTACCGGAGGTTCGATTCTTTTCGAAGGCCGAGAAATGCAAGGGTTGAGTGAAGATGATTGGCGTACGGTGCGAGGCCACGACATGGGCATGGTATTCCAGGGCGCGATGAACTCTTTGAACCCTGTGAAGCGAGTGCGAGATCAAGTAGCCGAGACGGTGCGTACACACGAGCCTGAGCTCGGAAAAGACGGTTCTATCGACCGCTCCCACGAGTTACTGAATCTTGTTGGTATTCCCTCGGACCGGCATGAGGCTTATCCCCACGAATGGTCGGGTGGAATGCGTCAGCGAGGCGGCATCGCGTTGGCCTTATCAGGTCGGCCTAATTTCTTGATCGCCGATGAGCCCGTTACTGCGCTGGATGTAATCGTTCAGGCTCGGATTCTCAGGTTACTCGAGGATCTCCAAGAAGCACTCGGCTTGACCATTTTGTTTATTACCCATGACCTCGGTGTGGTAGCTCGATTATGCGATCGAGTTGTGGTGATGTATGCCGCTCAGGCTGTTGAGGAAGGGACTGTGGAGGAGATCTTTCAGAGCCCAAAACACCCTTATACGAAAGCTCTGCTTGGATCAGTTCCGAACTTTGCCAAGGGTAGGGGCAAATCGCATGGAATTTCTGGTAGTCCTCCGTCATTGATCAATCCGCCGCAGGGATGTCGTTTCCATCCGAGGTGTCCGGACGCGATGGATATCTGCACTCGAGAGGATCCGTATCAGACGACGTTCTCTTCCTCTCAGCGCGCGATGTGCCATCTCTACGATCGTCAAGAGGCCGATGATGCCGAGTAACTCTCCTGCTATCGCCTCGATTCGGGACCTTAATGTTCACTTTAAGCGACGACGACGTCTTGCGGAACCAGTGAGAGCCGTTGACGGAGTCGATCTGGATATCTTCAAGGGAGAAACCCTCGCCATCGTTGGCGAATCGGGTTCAGGTAAGACGACATTGGTTAGAGCTATTGGCCATTTGGTACCCATCACCTTTGGTTCCGTTGCGTTCGGTGGTACCGATCTAGAGAATCTAAAGCGCGCTGAATTACGAGCCTTTCGTCGCAAGGTACAATATGTATTTCAGGACCCGTTTGAATCGTTCGACCGCCGGCAGTCGATTTTTCAGATTGTCTCGCAACCTCTGCGAGTCCACAATATCGGTTCGACTCGCGCCGAAATTCAATCTCGAGTGTATGAAGCTTTAGAGGAATGCGGGCTTGAACCAGCTCACGAATTCGCCAAGCTTTTTCCTCACCAGCTCTCTGGGGGACAGCGCCAGCGCGTTTCGATTGCTTCTGCCATCGTTCTTCGTCCGGACCTTCTCATAGCTGATGAGCCAGTTTCTATGCTTGACGTATCGGTGCGGTCCGAGATTCTCTCCTTGTTTGTTCGATTGCGAGAGAGTCGCAATATGACTCTTGTCTTCGTAACGCATGATCTTTCTGTTGCGTGGGAGGTTGCTGATCGGATCGTGGTGATGTATTTGGGCAAGATCGTTGAGCAGGGTACGGCTCATCAACTCATCGGGAATCCAGCTAATCCTTATACACATGCTTTAGTCACGGCAATTCCGGTACCAGATCCGAGTCAGAGGGGGATCGATCCAGCAGTTAAGGGCGATATAGCGGATATCAAGGGTATTCCCAGTGGGTGCAGGTTCCATCCCCGGTGCCCTTATGCAATCGAAAAATGTTCTGTTGCAGTCCCGGCCTTAGCTCCGATCCAGGCCGGGCATTTCAGCGCTTGTATCCGCAATGATGAACTTGATCTTGAACCTCCGCACCACATGTAGTGAGTCCGTAAGGGATTACTGAGATGTCTCTTGATATTGTTGTAGTGGGGGCGGGACTTCCTGGTTTATTGGCAGCATGGAGGCTCGCTGAATCCGGCATGAAGGTGGCGGTTTTCGAGCGCGGCCGCATTGGATCTGAGTCCAGCTCGCTGGCGGCAGGCCATGTTCCACAGGACTCCATGTCGAGAGAGAATCTTGCTTTGCTCCGTCGTACAAGAGAGATTATCGATGAACTCGACCGGATCACTGGAGGAGTGACGCGGTTTAACGTTGTCGGCGGTATCCAGTTGGCAACTGGTCAAGATGGTGCCGAAGGTTTGCATAACCGCGCTCAACTCTCTGAAGAAGTCGGTGGCATCGGTGACATTCTGGAACCGCATGAAATAGCTCGGCGTTTTCCGCAGATTTACGTAGAGGATCTTGTTGCTGGCTATTACACGACTGATGATGGATTCGTCCGTTCGCTTGATTTAACCACGGTCTTAGGGTCAATGGCCCGAGCAGCTGGCGTCGATATTGGTGAGGGTTGTCTCGTGGAGCGGGTTTGCATAGATGATGGCTCGGTCAAGGGAGTGATCGTGGGTGGCGAATTAGTCAAGGCGCCACGAGTGCTCGTCTCTGCCGGAGCTTGGTCAAGGCCATTACTGGAGAGAAGCGGTGTTCTGTTACCAACGAAAAGTTTTGTCCTTCAGGCTTTGATGCTCGTGGGTGTGTCGCTCGATATACCGTTCATCTCTGAGGTCGAAGGCGACTATTACGTCATGGTTCGGACACCGTCGACAGTCTTACTTGGTATTCCGCCGCGGAATTTTGATATCGATCCTGACCGTTTCTCGAGGGATGTCCAATCAGAAGACCAGTTGCATTTCCTGGATCTGGTTACGCATCGAATCCCCATGCTCAGAGCTGCTCGCCCCGCTGGAGGATGGGCGGGAGTGTTAGTGGCTACTCCTGACGCGTGGCCTCTGCTTGGCCCGTTTGGGCCCGATGGGCTTTTTGTCGCCACTGGCCTAGGAGGCGGAGGTTTGCAGCGTCTATCCGGAGCTGAAGCTGTAGCTCAGCTAATAATGGGAGAGATGCCTTTTGTAGATCTCGTTGAATGTGCTGCGTCTAGATTCAAACGGTATGACGGTCAGGCCTTCGAGTTCCGAGAGAAGCCCTTCTACTATGCGGAGACCTCTCCGATGCGTCTGCGGTGACGCGGCTTACGGCAGATGCAGTCGTAGTTGGCGGAGGTGTTATTGGTGTCGCTTGTGCTGATCGATTAGTTCGTGAAGGTCTAAGCGTCGCGTTGGTCGAGCAAGGCGAGCTTGGCTCTGGCACGACCGGTTGGTGTCAGAGTGGAATCGGCTATGGCCTTTTAATGGACGAGTACGACTTTTCTTTATCAGTAGCAGGTGTTGCGGAATACCAACGTCTTGCCGATGAACTTCCTGAAATCGGCTACATTCGAGACGGCGCTATTTTGACAGCCGGAGAGGCTGAAGCTGACGTCCTGCGTCATGCGACCGAAGAACTTTCTGAAGCAGGACGACCATGCCATTGGCTAGATGAATACATGATCCGCGAGGCCGAGCCTGGTCTCGCAGAGTGGGTGGTAGGCGGTGCATTGATCGAGGATCACGGGCAGAGTTCACCGCGAATGCAAGTAAGCGTGATGGCGAAGCGGGCATCCAGTTCGGGCCTAGTGATCTGGCCTAACACAAAGGTTGTTTCAATCGTGGTTCGAGGCGATCGGGTTGCTGGTGTCGAGACATCTGATAGAAGCGTTGACTGTGATCTCGTTGTATTAGCTGCGGGTGTCCACAGCCCAGAAGTCCTTCTTGGCACGGACCTTAATTTGCCGGTGAAGCCGCAGAAGGGCCATGTCATCGAGACCGAGCCAACTCAAGGTCCACCGCGTTTCTTCATACAAGACGGCCGTTACGAAGCTGCTGC
>CAJWGC010000056.1 GCA_913031525.1 uncultured Acidimicrobiia bacterium
CGACATCACCACGTGATCGCACCATTGCGTTCCACCACTGATCTTTGACATTCCGTAATAGCTCAACGCCCAGTGGCCCGTAGTCATAAGCAGAACGCAATCCCCCGTATATCTCGGAGGATTGGAATATGAAACCGCGCTTCTTGGCGAGGCTAACGATGGTGTCGAAATCGGCGGTCACAGAAACTCATCGGTGTGGAAAAAAAGATAATAGGAGCCTAGATGCAATAAGAAGTTCAGGGTGTCACTCCAAAACGTCTATCTCTTCTCCTGTATTCAGCGACACAATCGGCAAGGCTCTTCCGATCGAAATCCGGCCAGAGCGTCGGAGTGAACACATATTCCGAATAGACAGACTGCCAGATAAGGAAATTAGAAATTCGCATCTCACCACTGGTACGTATAACCAGATCAGGATCAGGCATCTCCGGAAGATAGAGTCGAGCGGTTAAAGCATGCTCATCAACGTCAGCGGGATCAATAGATCCAGCGGCCACATCCTCGGCGATACGAGATGCCGCTATTCCGAGTTCCATACGACCTCCGTAATTAAAAGCAAACGTAAGATTGAGCCTCGAATTACGTGCTGTTAGCTCTTCGGACGCGACAATTTCAGCACGCAGTACATCGGACACACGTGGATCCTCCTTTTCCCCTATGAACCGTATACGAACACCCATCTCGTTCATCTCGTCACGTCGCCGTCGCAACAAATCGACGTTAAAACCCATAAGAAACTCGACTTCATCATCGGACCGCGACCAATTCTCTGTCGAGAACGCGTATACCGTCAGCCACTCGATCGTCATTTCGAGAGCACCCTCAATGACATCAAAGAGTGCCGGCTCCCCCTGGGCATGCCCCATAGTGCGCGGTAGATCTCTGGAATTAGCCCAGCGGCCGTTACCGTCCATGATGATGGCGACGTGACGAGGAATCGGCACTTCACTCTCCCTCCCCGAACTGGGTGGCCTAACAACCATCGAGAACCACGAGACTTTCTAGCCTTCGTTCAAGGTGATATTCGACAAAACGTCGGGCAACGCCCATAGCTTGACCGCTGAAAGATTGATCTGCCTCAGGAAGATCAGATAGTTCCGGGCTAACGACGGCTGCGAGGTAATCGGTAAGTCCGGGAGAGAGCGAGAAAGACCCTGAACTACGACATTGGTCACATTGCACGCCGCCTCCAGCGAAACTAAACCAGGTAAGCCGATCGAAGCGGCCGCATCCAGCACATACATCAAGAGCAGGCGCCACCCCCACAATATCTGCAGCCTTCAAAAGAAACGCTGTTAGCAGATCTGGATGTGAAACCCCCGCGTCTAAAGCTCGTAAACCGCGTTGGAGAAGGAGAAAAAGGCGTACTGAACTCTCCTCCTCCTGAGCAACTGCATCTGCTACCTCCACCATCGTCCCCGCGGCAACAACACGATCCAAGTTCGACCGTAAGTGCTGATAAGGATCGATGATCGCTACTTGAGTAATCGTGTGAAGATTGCGTCCTTCGTAGAGAACGAGATCCACGTGGCAAAAAGGCTCCAGTCTCCCCCCAAATCGACTCTTAGTTCGCCGGACCCCCTTAGCGACAGCACGTAGTTTCCCGTGGCTAGGGCTAAGGAGAACGACGACTCGATCGGCTTCGCCAAAGGGAAAGGAACGCAACACTATGCCCTGATCGTTTCGGAGTGCCATCCTCTCAGGGTAGAACGATCAAGCCTAAAAACGTTCTGTTTCGAAACCATCTGTTCTGACAAGATCCAGCGTATGGTTGGACCCTACGACAGGAGACTCTTATGGCTCGCCTTAGCAAAAACGATCGATCCTCCTTTCTTGCCGAGTACCCAAAATGGGAACTCGAGGGAGAGATAATCTCGCGAACTTTCGCGTTTCGCGACTTCAACGAAGCGATGGGATTTGTCATGAGACTCGGCCTCGCTGCTGAGGTCGCCGACCATCACCCGGATATCGATATCCGATGGAACAAGGTACACCTCACACTCACAACACATAGTGAGCAAGCGCTTACGCGCAAAGACACTGATCTAGCATCACTTTACGAAAATTACGCCGGATAAAACAACGTCTTCACCAGTGGTTAGGTTAAAAACCGAGCCTGTCAAGTGACTCCTCTCGGCGCTGCCAATCCTTCTCCACTCGCACTCGCAAATCCAAGAAACACTCAGTTGAGAAAATCTTCTCGAGCTCTTCACGAGCGGCCTTTCCGACAAGGCTCAACATCGCTCCATCCTTACCGATAACGATTCCCTTTTGTGACTCTCGCTCAACGAGCACTGTTGCCGGAACATAGACGGTACCGTTCTCACGAGTCTTGATCTCATCGGTCACAACGACAACCGAATGCGGCAACTCTTCACGGAGATGCTTGAGATACTTCTCACGAATCAATTCGGAAACCATAAATCGTTCTGGCTGATCTGAATGGAAGCCAGTAGGGAAGTACATCGGTCCCTCTGGCAATCGGCTATCCAGTTCTGACATCAACGCCTTAAGTCCTGCGGCATGAAGCGCCGATACTGGAACGTAAGCGGAGAAATCCCATAACCCTGCTTTGGCCAGTTGCTCGGCAACCTGAGTTTGAGAAGCGATATCGATCTTGTTGACGACAACAACGGTTTCAACCCCAGACTCTTGGAGCCGAGAAGCAACGAGACGGTCCCCTGGTCCGATCTGCTGAGTTGCGTCCAGCACAAAAATCGCAATATCCGATTCGGACAACGACCCATAGATAAGCTTATTCAGTCGTTTTCCAAGCGCCGTCCGAGGCCGATGGAGACCCGGAGTATCGACGAAAACAAACTGACGGGAGGGTTCGGTCAAAGTCAAGACACCACGAATAGTGTTACGCGTTGTCTGAGGATGCTTCGAAGTAATCGCCACCTTCTCGCCGACGAGAGCGTTGGTCAGCGTTGACTTCCCAACGTTAGGCCGCCCCACGATGCATAGGAATCCAGAACGAGATGTCACGGTAAGAGAAGTCGAACGCGAGCCACACGACGTCCTAAGACTTTTTCGGCGATGAAAATATGCAGTTCATATTCGAAGGATTCCCCTTCCTCGGGGACTCGACCAGCGAGTGAAAGCATAAATCCACCAACGGTGTCCCATTCGGAATCGGGTAGATCAATACCGATCATTTCCCCTAATGCAGCAACACCTAAACGGCCGTCGATCAGCAGTTCTCCTTCACGCATTTCGGTTACCAACGGCTCTTCAGTGTCATATTCATCGGTGATTTCACCGACGATCTCTTCAAGTAGGTCCTCTATCGTTACTACCCCCGCAGTCCCTCC
Source organism: uncultured Acidimicrobiia bacterium (assembly GCA_913031525.1). Classification (GTDB taxonomy): domain Bacteria; phylum Actinomycetota; class Acidimicrobiia; order Spongiisociales; family UBA5794; genus CAJWGC01. The sequence goes on from CAJWGC010000056.1 coordinate 3,315, forward strand.
AAACTCATCGACCACCATCGCAAGATGTATCTGATTTCCCTGCATCTCCCGTAAGAGCTGCGGAACAGATTTAGTTTCGGGAACGAAATAGGCATTTCGCATAATGTCGAGCACAAGCACGGACTCAGTATCAGCGTCCATCAGCTCCAAAATATCTCTGGCGTAGAGAATACCCAACACATCATCCGGTCCTTCTCCGAAAACCGGAATTCGAGAACGACCAGTCTCCAACACAACTTCGAGAGCATGATCCGTTGAATCCGACCCAAGAACCGCAACAAGATCAGTTCGAGGCGTCATGACCTCGCGCACAATGGCGTCGCTGAACTCCAAAACACTCGAAATTAATTCGAGTTCGCTCTCACCGTTCTTGTCAGATTCGGTCTCTTCCTTTTCCTCACTCTCAAGGTCCCTGATGAAACCCAAGGTCCAATTACCGAATACAACGGCTGCACGCAATGGACGCGCCAGGGAATAAGCCAATGAGCGAGGACGGTTACGGCCAAAAGAACGCGGAGTCAAATCGCCAACGAAAATAAGTACCGAACCAAGAATGACTAGACCGCCCGAGAGAGCCCAACCACTCAAGGACGTCGCTAACACCCAAGTCGCCGGGATAACAGCAGAAATAATGAGCGTGGTCGATGCCACTCCCAGTGCAGATTGCAACAGATAGCGATTTGCTAACAGATCGACCACAATCTCGGCCCGTTGATCTTCTTCGGCCGCGTCAAGCAACGCGTCAGCGCGCGTAGTGTGCAAGAGCGACACGCCGGCTGCTCTCAATAATCCAGCCATCACTAGAGCTGCAATCGATAAAGTCACCGCCAGTACGATCATCGAAACTCTTGTCCTGCAAGAGCAAGCAACTCGCGTTCGCGCTGCTCCATTTGCTCTGCATCTGTCTCTTCTTCGTGATCGTAACCAAGCAGATGGAGAACGCCGTGAACAACCATTAACGCCATCTCGTCGTCAAACGGAACCGCAGCAACATCGGCTTGAGCCCGTACGACTGTCGGGCAAATCACCACGTCCCCTACCAACAGGGGTGGCCCTTCTTTGCTACGCGAACGATATTTTCCAGGTTCTAAATCCTCGATCGGAAGTGAGAGAACGTCAGTCGGCCCTTCTTTACCAAGATAACGATGATTAAGGTCAGACATCTCTTCTGGGCCAACAAACGTTATAGATAACATGGCTCCAAAGTCGACGCGCTCCTCACGTAACACCATGTCGGCCAGCGAAAGCAACTGGGACGATTCAAGAGGGTCGTCCTGTTCGTCGCTTAGTTCTACCGGCATCACGTCTGCTCAACTTTCGGTCCCGGGAACCCCGGATACGGAATTCTCGGGTGGTAATAACCAATCAAAGCCTCAACAACAGCATGTTTGACGCGAGTAAGTTCTCCGTAAGTGAGATCCGACTCATCTAGCTGACCATCTTCTAGTTTCTCTCCAACAACCGACTCCACCAATTGTTTGATGCTGTCCTCAGTCGGATCTTCCCGTTGCGCTACAGCTCTCGCGGCTCCCTCGCACGCGTCACAGATCATCAAAATAGCCATCTCCTTGCGACGGGGCTTTTCGCCACCGTGCCGAAATAGATCAGGATCGACAGCTGGATCTTCTGACAGCGCCTTGTGATAGAAGTATCGGATGAGGCCAGTCCCGTGATGCATTCTGATGCCGTCCGCTACGTCATCAGGAATCCGGTATCGCCGAGCCAGGCGCAGACCATCTACCACGTGACCTCGAATGATCTGTGCCGATTCGACGGCCGGAAGTTCGTCATGAGGATTCGAAACGCCAAACTGATTCTCTATATAGAACTGGGGATGCTCTGTCTTTCCGAGATCGTGGTAGAAAGCGGCAGCCTGTGCCAGCAACGGATCAGCTCCAATAGAGCGAGCAGCCTTGCCAGCGAGCGTGCCAACGAGAACCGAATGATTAAAGGTTCCCGGTGCTCGTTCTTCTATAAGGCGCAGCGCTGGGTGATTCCGATCTACGAGATCGAGAAGCGTCACCGTGGTCGTCATCTTGAAGCGAGCCTCGAGGAAAGGAAGAAGACCCGTCGCGGTCAAACCACCAACAACTCCGCCGATGACTGCCCATCCAACAGCCCACGATATTCCAGCGATACCGAGGTCACGGGGCTCAAAAAGCCAAGCAATGACTGCTGCCAGCGGCGCCAGCATGATTACTGACGACATGACCGCCACGCGCAACGCTCGCCTGCTCACTACCGAGGAAACAAAAGCTACCGGCACCACTGTGGCAACGCCCGCGTAAACAGTGAGCCCGGGATCGGCAGTTGCGACTGCAGTGAAAGCTGCCAGCGGTACTGCCATAATCACAGCGGTACGTGGGTCATAGAGGATCGCTGCGATATAGCCAAAAAGAATGACCGGTATGGCGTAGTCGAACTGAGGATGAATCTCAAGGAACACTTCAGGGAGACGGCAGGTCACAGCCGCTAGTACAAGAAGTACTCCCAGCAACATGAAATGCTTCGGTTCAGACCATTCTCTGGGAGCAAGTCGCCACAAAAAGAACGCGGCCAGTAACACAATCAGGCTGCCTAGCGCGGCCACAGCAAATCGCGACGGCGACTGGTCCTCCACCCCCAGTAAATCTGCCTCAAGAAGGGCCTCGAACTGAACCGCCGAGATGACATCGCCCTGATTGGCAATGGGCTGCGATTCAACATACTCCTCAACAATATCTTCAACGGACGCTGTAGCCGCTTCACGAGCCTCTTGAGTGGCTGCTTCGTCCGGATGCTCATTCACTCTAAGAGCTTGGGCAGCAACAAACGCAGCGGCCGTCTTGAATTCTCCAGCATCGATACCGGCCAAATCAGAAAAGAAAACTTCTGGCGGATTCAGCACCAGTTCGGTACGGCGAACATCTAGTTCGGTATCGCGAATCCCGCTGACCAGCTGAATATCGATGATGTCAAGCACCTGAGCCTCTACGTCAGCAAATATCATGGCTCCTCCGTCTTCTCGAGCATCGAGATCAGCGTTATAGAACTCGACAAAGGCAGGAATGACGCTTTCAAGAAGAATAAATTCGGCTTCCACGAGAGCAATCTGAAGGGAAACGGAACGCCGCGGTGGCGCCAAAGTAGTCGTAGTAGGCTCCGCAGCCGTTGTCTCTGCGACCGTAGTAGTGGCCTCTACCTCTACCTCGGCCTCTACCTCTCCCTCTACCTCGGCCTCTACCTCGGCCTCTACCTCTCCCTCCGGTTCGACGACCGTCTCCTCTGTTGGATCCTCCGTCGAATCTTCAGGAGCCTCATCGGCCGTAGTCGTTTCGCTCATCTCTGTAGTAGGGGGTGTCTCAGTAGTAGGCGGAATCGGGATAGGACTCTGTGTACTGGGCGTCATCTCGACAGCAGGCAGAAACGCCACATCTCGAATGGCCTGAAAGAATTCCCGGACCGTGGTCTTGGCGTTGGTCGTCGCGAGCGCGTCTATGGAATAGATAACAGGAACATTCTCGCTAACACGGTCACGAGCTTGTTGTGTAGCTTGTTTATCAGTAACACTGATAAACCGAGGCGCGATGTAGTCCTGGGGAGCCAAGTCACCTACGTTTACCTCGGGGAGAGTTTCGATGGTCGCTCGACCGATAACGAGCACAAGCGCGACGAAAACTGCAGTGACGGCGACAACAAGAAAACTGAGAACCAACGAAACGCGGATTCTTTCCATCACGTCATACCCTCTTCGAACCGACGATAAGCCTCGACAATGACAGCAACTATCCGATGTCTCACAACATCTTTGCCGGTCAACTCGATAAAACCTATTTCGTCGACATCACCAAGCACCTTGCCGACCTGTCGCAAGCCGGAGCGTTTCCCGTCAGCGAAATCAACCTGAGTAACGTCACCTGTGATCACGGCTTTG
>CAJWGC010000057.1 GCA_913031525.1 uncultured Acidimicrobiia bacterium
AATGTTCAGTCGAGAGCCCGCAAGCCATTCTGGCGATTCAACATCTTCAGACGAGCCAAGAATCTGCACCGGAGGCTCAACGAACAAGATTCCGAGACGACGGATAACGTAATTCCAAAATCCGGCTCGATCTTCGATAGTCCACCGATGAAAGGTTTCGTAGTCAATCAAGCCGCAATCGCCCATCGCGGACACAAGATTGGAATCAGCGACAGTTTCTGGATCGGGATCCCAGACCGCGATATCGGTTTCCGACACGAAAGACACTCCCGGTAGTATCCCGTCCAATTTACTGGACAACATCAAGCAGGGCGATGAGCGAGTCTGGGCCACTGGAAGAACACTCGAAACCGGAAGACCGTCGCTGGAATATCTCTTCACTGGGGATCCGAGCTTCACTTCGTTGGCCAGGGTGACATGAGGGAAGACAGAAGGGCTAGTTCCCCTCAACTCAAGTCGGCACTCGGCGTGGTCGGACTATTCGCGTCGCTGGCTACCGGGACGCTTGTATTGCTCACTCTGGGGCAAGGCCCTGCAATCGTCTTCGGTGGATCACTACTTGTTGGCGTCGTGCTTACAACCGCACTCGCCGGACGTAAAGTAGCAATCTCCGCACTGATCACGGTATCCGCCATACTGGCAGTCACCTCGGCTATCACGATCTACGGAGTTTTCCAGATCGCCAGTGCAATTTGGATGAGCGGAGACAACAGAGCGATCCCTCCGCCAGATCCCTTGCTACTCGCTCAAGCCACGGAAAAGATCGACGCTGAATCCGACGAATTCGCCTTCATGCTGGAACTGACGGAAGAGGAGCTCAACGCGGTATTGCAAGATGCGCTCGCCGAGGCAAACAATCCTTTCCGCCGAGTTACCGTTGACATCACTAATGCTGTTGGTGAGGACGGCCTGCTGAACTTCATCGGCGAGTTCAAGGAAGGCCAACTTGACGTCAACGGAACGCTGGGTATAAAAGCCACAGCAGGTCAACTAGATATCGAGATACTCGAAATAGAAATCGGCATGTTCACCGTTCCCGGTATAGCGCGATCGGCGCTTGAGGAAATGATCAGCGACATCGCCGATCTACAAGCATCGCTTGCCGCTGAAGGCGCTGATGTACAGAACATCGTTATTGGGGACGATCGAGTCGTCATCACCGGTATCAATCGAAGCGGAGATATCAACTTATCAGCTGTGGTTTCGGCGATCGCCGACCGGGTTGATTTAGGAGACTCCGAAGAAATCGAACCGTTCTATCCAGCTGGTCGCGTCAATAGCACTGCAGCAGATGGAAATCAGTATTACGTGGCACTCGGAGACTCCTTGGCCGCCAATATTGGAGTCAACCAGCCACGCGACGGATATGTCTCAAGATTCCATGGATGGCTGGAGCAGAAAGAAACCGATCTCGGCCTACGAAACTTCGGAATATCGGGTGAAACTTCAGGATCTTTGCTCCACTCTGGCCAGCTTGACAATGCAGTAGAATTCGGCAAAGAAAACCTGGTGAAGTACGTCACAATCGACATCGGTGCGAACGATCTCCTAGGCCATCTCACTTCTCCAGACTGCAGCAACGACATCTCCACAGAAGCTTGCCAACAACGGATCGACGTCACCCTCGAAACCTACGCCACAAACATGAATCGCATCTTCTCCATACTCTCGGAAGCGTTTCCTGATGCAACCATTCTGCTCCTAACAACGTACAACCCCTTTGGTTTCGGATTCGAGGACCGCGTCGAGTTCGAATCGTTCAGCAACGCGACCATCGTCCAGCTCAACAATATTGCAGAGATCGCCGCCTCTACTCGCGGCATTCTCGTTGCAGACGGTTTCACAGCCCTTCGAGGAATCGCAACTGCGACTACACACATGGTTGATTCGCCCCCGGACATACATCCCAATGTCGTCGGATACGACCTGCTTGCCGGAGCTTTAATCGCTGCAACCCCATAGCAACGCCTACACTCCCCTCCTTGCTTAACGATTCGACAGGAATCCATAAAGACCTGCTGGCCCGCCATCGCGCGGTTCTTCCTTCCTGGATGTCCCTGTACTACGACGAACCCATTTCGATTGTTAATGGTGATGGGCGTTACGTCTGGGATGCTGAAGGAAACCAATACTTGGACTTCTTCGGAGGAATCTTGGTGACGATGTCCGGCTACAACATTCCTGAGATCATCGATGCCATCAAAACACAGGCGGAGAAGATGCTTCACACCTCAACGCTCTATTTAATCGAATCGCAAATCGAACTCGCCGAGAAGATCGCCGAACTTTCGGAAATTCCGAACGCCAAAGTCTTCTTTACCAATTCAGGAAGCGAGGCCAACGATGCTGCTCTGATGATGGCGAGCATGCATCGTGGCTCTAATCAGATCCTCGCTATGCGAGGTAGCTATCACGGAAGATCGCATTCGACCATCGGAGTTACCGGGAATCGATCGTGGTCGCCGACACAATCCAGCCCCTTCCACACAGTGTATGTCCACGGAAGCTACCCCTATCGCTCTCCTTTTAGTCATTTAGAGGAACAGCGGTATATCGAAGCAGCCGTTCAGGATCTACGCGATTTGCTGAGCATCGCCGTGTCTGGCCCAGCCGCTTGCCTCATCGTCGAACCAATTCAAGGATTATCCGGATTCAGCACACCCCCCGATGGGCTCTTCAAAGCATTCAAAGAGGTTCTCGATGAGGAGGAAATACTTTTCATCTCTGACGAAGTACAGACAGGATGGGGCCGCACAGGTGAATACTTCTGGGGATATCAAGCACACGGAATCACCCCAGACATACTCACCTTCGCCAAAGGAATTGGAAACGGTCTCGCTATCTCTGGTGTCGTTGGAAAAGCCGAATTGATCGACACCATCTCCACCAATTCGATCTCTACCTTCGGTGGTAACCCTCTGGCCACAGCCGGGGCCTTAGCAAACCTCGATTACGCGCTAGAGCACAATCTCCAGTCCAATGCTGCCAAAATCGGACAACAACTAATGGTTGGCCTAACTGACTTATCGAGAGACCTTCCCGCTATCGGAGAGGTTCGAGGCAAGGGCCTGATGATTGGAATTGAGTTTGTAACTCCGGGGACTAAAAACCCCGACGCCAACATCTCTGCTCGCGTCATGGAGGAAACAAAAAAACGAGGCTTGCTCGTCGGAAAAGGCGGACTTTATAGCAACGCAATCCGAATAGCGCCTCCGCTATCGCTCACAAAAGCCGAAGCCATGGAAGGACTTCAGATCATGAGTAACGCGATCCGCCACGCCACTTCCTGCTGACGCCAACCCGATGTCGAAGCGCATAATCAAACACTGGATCGACGGAGTTGCCACTTCTGGAGAAGGAAAGCAACGCGGTCCAGTATTCAATCCGGCCACTGGCTTCCAAATCGGGGAGGTTACTTTCGCTGAGCGCTCTGACGTCGATAAAGCCGTCACAGCAGCGAAAAAAGCTTTCGAGACTTGGGGAAACTCGTCACTAGTCCACCGGCAAAAAATCATGTTTGCTTTTCGGGAGCTGGTGGCAGCCCGCAAGCTCGACATTGCTCGAGAAGTATCGACTGAACACGGTAAGACCCTCGACGACTCTCTTGGAGAGGTGCAACGAGGACTTGAAGTGATCGAGTTTGCCTGCAACATTGCACACCTGCTGAAAGGCGAATATTCCGAACAGGTCTCGAGAGGGCTCGACACGTATACGATTCGACGGCCTCTTGGCGTCGTAGCGGGAATAACTCCGTTCAACTTCCCAGTAATGGTTCCTATGTGGATGTACCCAATCGCGATTGCCTGCGGGAACACATTTGTTCTGAAGCCATCCGAGCAGGATCCATCAGTAAGCCAGCTTGTAGCTGAAATGTTCGCCGAAGCTGGCCTTCCAAACGGCGTTTTCAATGTCCTCCATGGAGACAAAGTGGCCGTTGACGCGTTGCTAGAACATCCCGATGTGGCAGCAATATCTTTCGTAGGATCAACGCCGATCGCGCGACATGTATATGAGGCCGGAACGCGTAACGGCAAACGGGTTCAGGCTCTAGGTGGAGCTAAGAATCACATGGTGATTCTCCCAGATGCAGACATGGAACTTGCCGCGGACTCCGCCGTATCAGCAGGATACGGCTCAGCGGGCGAACGCTGCATGGCTATTTCAGTGATCGTAACAGTGAACGACGCTGCCGATTACCTCATTCCAAAAATCCAGAAACGGATGACCACCCTCAAAGTAGCCCCCAGCACCGAAGAAGACGCCCAAATAGGTCCTTTGATTACTCGCAAGCATCGCGATCAGGTGGCGAGCTACGTCAATGCCGGAGTGAACGAGGGAGCAACCCTTGTCGTTGACGGGCGCGACCTTGAAATAGAAGGACACGAAGAAGGATTTTTCATTGGACCGACACTCTTCGACAACGTCAACCCCTCGATGAGTATCTACAAGGACGAGATTTTCGGTCCAGTACTGAGCGTGGTGCGAGTGGACAGCTACGAAAAAGCTATCGGGTTAATAAATAAAAACCGATGGGGCAACGGCACCGCGGTTTTCACTAACGATGGAGGAGCAGCCCACAAGTTTAAAAACGAGATCCAGGTTGGCATGGTCGGTATCAATGTTCCGATTCCGGTTCCCCTCTCTTTCCACTCTTTCGGAGGGTGGAAAGAATCGCTATTTGGATCTCACGCCATCTATGGGCCTGACGGCGTCCATTTCTACACACGCCACAAGGTGGTTATCAGCCGTTGGCCCGATCCGATATATCGAGGAATCGACCTTGGCTTCCTGTCGCACGACCAAAGAGGAAAAAGCTGATGGAGTTCATTCGATCAATCTATGCCGATGCAATACCCGCATAGTTGACAGCTCGCAATCAGCGCAATCTCGAATCGTTCTCACATTCCGGATTCCACAAACCCGATCTCGCCAATCCGTTCATTCGAGCCCGATGGAGAAACGCCTGTTGGGCAGCATCGCGGTTCGCCGGATTTCCTCTCCAAGCAGCCAATGCCGACTGCTGTAACGCCCGACCGTAAGAAAAACTCAGTTCCCAAGGATGCTCCTGCTCCATGGCGTTCATAGCGTTCAAGTTCGCTGTGGCTTCCAGTTCGGTTTGCCCTCCCGAAAGAAAAGCAATTCCAGGTACTGAGGCCGGAACGACTTCGTTGAAACAAGATACCGACATCTCAGCAATCTGCTCGGGACTCGCTTGCGACTCAGCGTCCAGGCCTGATATGACCATGTTCGGCTTGAGCACCATCGAATCGAAAGCAACGCCCGCATCAAATAGCTCATCGAAGGTCGTCTGGAGTGTTAAACGAGTCACTTCATAGCAACGCTCAATGTTGTGATTTCCGTTCATAAGTACCTCTGGCTCTACGATCGGCACAATCCCGGCTTCTTGGCATAACGCTGCATAACGCGCCAAGGCATGGGCATCAGATTTGATCCCATTCCAAGTTGGGATTTCGTTTCCGATCTGAATCACTGAGCGCCATTTAGCAAACCGAGCTCCGATCTTAAAATACTCCGCCAGTCTCTCCCTTAGCCCATCAAGACCTTCGGTCACGGTCTCATCTGAGGATCCCGCTATTTGCTTGGCTCCCTTGTCAACCTTGATGCCGGGAACAATGCCTTTGTCTGATAAAACTTGAACGAACGGAATACCATCTGCATCACTTTGGCGGAGGGTCTCGTCAAACATAATTACCCCTCCAATGGTGTCCTCGGCCCCATCAGCAGAGAAAAGCAAACCGCGATAAAAAGCACGGCTCTCTTCGGTTGACTCCACGCCAATGGTGTCGAACCGCTTCTTAATCGTTCCCGAGCTCTCATCAGCCGCCAAGATGCCTTTGCCGGGAGCCACCATCTTGCGAGCGGTTTCGTTCATCGCCGCGCTTCCGAGACCCATGTCCCCTCCGATATCGTCGTACCTTCAAGACTAACGGGACCAAAGGCCGGTAACTTATCCTCCAGGTATCTCTCCATGATCAAACCCCCGATCTGTTTCCATCCGAACCGGCACTACCGCTATTTCGTCGTTAACGGAAATCACCTCCACCGTTGCTCCATAGAAACAACGAATGTTGGTAGCGGTAAGCACTTCAGCCGCTCGACCATCAGCCCGCAGCCGCCCTTCAGAAAGCAGAACAAGCCTATCGGCAAAAAGACCGGCCAGAGTTAAGTCATGCATCGCAGCGATGATTGTCATAGGGCGCCCTCCACGAATCGCTCCGATCAATTCCAGCGCGCTCTGGCGTTGACCTATGTCCAACGCGCTCGTTGGCTCGTCGAGAAGCAACACATCGGGCTCCTGAGCCAAAGCCCGTGCAAGAACAGTACGTTGGCGTTCTCCGCCACTGAGATCTTCGATCCGACGATCAGCGAGTTGCAGCAGTTCTAACATCTCCATCGCTATGCGAGCTACCTCGTAATCTTCCTGACTTTCGCTACCGAGGTACGTTAAATGTGGAGTCCGCCCGAGTAAGACGTACTCAGTGATGGTCATCCCCACAGGAATAATCGGGTCCTGGGTTACAAGCGCCACCCTCTGGGCTAAAGACTTACGCTTCATCGCCCTCTGTGACTCCCCATGGACTTTGATATCTCCAGAAAAAGGGATGAGGCCCGCTACAGCTTTGAGCAAGGTCGACTTTCCGGCTCCATTCGGGCCGATTATTGCCATCCATTCATTTGTCTGCATAGACAGATCTATCCCATCGACGACAAGGAACGATCCATAGGAAACCGATACGTCACACAGCGCGAGGCTCATACGATGGACCCGCGGGAGGTCCGTAGCACAAGGACAAAGAACGGCGCTCCTATGAAGGCCGTAATCACACCAATAGGAAGTTCAGCAGGACTTGCGATAATTCGCGCGACGAGATCAGAAAGGATTAGAAATGCCGCCCCAAACAGCATCGATAGAGGAAGGATCGACCTGTAACTGGGACCAACGATGAGTCGAACAGTGTGAGGCACAACAATACCAACGAAAGCAATTAGCCCGCTGACCGCGACAGAAGCCGCTGTGCCAAGCGTTGCCGCTACGACCACAATCGCTCTCACCTTGCTGGATGAGATACCCAAGCTATCGGCT
>CAJWGC010000058.1 GCA_913031525.1 uncultured Acidimicrobiia bacterium
TCCCAATCGTGAAGTCCAGCACCAAGTCGTGAAGACTCGCGCGGTCCACAGTCCCAAGCACAAGACTGCGATCGATCAAGATCTTCAGCCACTTCCGAATATGAAGAATCGATGTCGGCTTCGATGTCTCGTACACCGCATCGTACATCAGCTGCAGACACTCCAGCGGGCACGCCGTGTCCTCCGGCACAAGACCGAACAGCTGGAACAGCTTCCGAGATCCCGTACGATCACGCTCGCTGCCCTTCAAACCAGCGAGCGACGCACGGATCACACCTTGCTCGCGGGCTACAAGTGATCCCGCAGAGGTCGATGTCTCTGGGATTACAGCTGCCGATGTGATATCACCGATAGCGCCTAGGTCCTCTTCGAGGGCGGCGCGAACTATACGATTGACGATGTGTTCCGAGGGAACGTCGTTGTTCTTGGTCACGATACGTGCATCTTGAATGTCTGACTGGTCGATACAGTTTGAGTAGCTACGGGCACTGGCCGGATCGTGAAGCGTCTGCTAGCGCCGCGGTGAGGGTAATCCGAGCGGAAATGGCTGCCTCGACTCTCGGTTCTTTTACGGGCGGCATCAGCAATGAGGAGGCTCGCGGTGGCGAGGTTTCTGCCTTCAATCGTTTCCGATAGGGAAGGCGCCAAGGTATTGATCAAGGTCAAGAGATCGCTGAGTCCTATTTCATCTCTCTCGATGCCAGCGTGCTCCCACATCGCTTTTCTCAGCATGCGCACTTCTGGTGAAGGCTCGGCAGTAGATATTGGCTGTTCGACGGGGATTTCTGCGCGACGAGGTACCTTGTCATAGCTGGATTTACGGATCGAAGATGCAACCCGATCCGCGAACACGAGGCCTTCGAGAAGCGAGTTCGAAGCAAGACGATTTGATCCGTGCAGGCCAGTAGTTGCTACCTCTCCGCATGCGTAGAGACCGCGAAGTGATGTTTTTCCGTCGATATCGGTGACGATTCCTCCCATGTAGTAATGAGCAGCGGGAGTTACCGGAAGCGGATCCGAGAATGGGTCGATCCCGACAGAAGCTGCAGTGGCGACCAGGGTGGGGAACTTCGAGGTTAACTCTCCCGCGATAGGAGTGACGTCGAGATAGGCCCCCCCGTTCTCGGCTGCTTGACCAACAGCTCGCGCCACAACATCGCGCGGCGCCAGTTCAGCATGGGGATGAATTTTAGCCATGAAGCGCTGCCCTTCTCCGTCCAGAAGCGTTGCTCCTGCACCTCGTAGCGCTTCTGTCAGCAGTGGTAGCGGATCGGTCTTAGCGTCGAGCGCAGTTGGGTGAAACTGTACGAACTCAAGGTCTCTAAGGGCAGCACCAGCCCGCGCTGCTATGACAAGCCCGTCGCCAGTCACGGTAGGAGGGTTGGTCGTCTTGACGTATACGCGTCCGATGCCTCCGGTCGCTAGGACTACTGCTGGAGTTAGAAGAACGACCTCGCCAGTTGACGGGGTAAGCGTGATCACACCGACAACTCGCTTTCCCGATCTCACCAGATCTATTACTTCCGTATTCTCTAAGACGGTTATTCCAGGATGGTTAGCGACTGCAGAGCGAAGAGCTTGCATGACTGCACGTCCTGTGGCATCTCCGCCGGTGTGAACGATTCGGTGGGTGGAGTGGCCTGCTTCTCGGCCGAGATCTAGATCTCCAGAAAGATTTTGATCGAACTTGGCCCCTATCTTTTGTAGCCAGGCAATTCGATTGGGAGCGTCTTCTGCTACCAGTCGAGCCACGGCTTCGTCTACCAACCCTCCTCCTACGGCGATGGTGTCGGCGGCATGAGAAGTTGCCCTGTCGTCTTTGCCGATTGCCGCAGCGATGCCGCCTTGAGCGAGATCGCTTGAGCCGGAGATCATCGGTCCCTTTGTAATGACGATCGCCCTGTCGAGCGAAAGCGCGGTCGCGAGTCCGGCGATACCTGAGCCGACTATGACCGGAACGTCAACCGATTCAATCGGTGGGTGCCCCAAGGGGGATCCTCAGGTCACTGCAAGCATGCGTTCTACTGCTCGCTGAGCGCGTAGCGCGATGCTGGAGTCAACGTTCACCTCATGGCGCATGTAGAGCAACGAGTCTCTAATGCCCTCGAGGGTGATGCGTTTCATGTGTGGGCAAAGATTGCAGGGACGCAAGAATTCGGTGTCGGGTGATTCGACGGCGACGTTGTCGCTCATGGAGCACTCTGTCACCATCACAACCTGAGCAGGGGATTCTTCTCGGACCCAGTTGATCATTCCCGATGTGCTGCCTACAAAGTCAGCTTCATCGAGGACTTCTGGTGGACATTCTGGGTGGGCGATGATTTGAATTTCAGGATAGAGATTTCGGTAATCGCGAAGCTCGCTGGCGGTAAAACGTTCATGGACTTCACAACTACCGTGCCATAGGATGACGTCGACGTCCGTCTGGGTCGCTACCCAACGCCCGAGGTACTGGTCGGGGAGAAAGATGACTCGATTTGCGTCAAGGGACTCAACGATGGCAACCGCGTTTGACGATGTGCAGCAGATATCGGATTCAGCCTTGACTTCAGCAGAAGTGTTGACATATGTCACTACAGGTACCCCTGGATAGCGCTCTTTAAGCAACCGGACGTCGGCACCTGTGATGGATTCAGCGAGAGAGCACCCGGCTTGGGTATGAGGGATCAGTACTGTTTTGTTTGGGTTAGCTATTTTTGCCGTTTCAGCCATGAAATGCACTCCTGCGAGGACGATTACATCCGCGCTGGTGCTGGCCGCGAGTCTCGCGAGTTCGAGCGAGTCGCCTCTTAGATCGGCTACGCCATGGAAGATATCCGGCGTCATGTAGTTGTGAGCTAACACGATGGCGTTTCGGTTATGTTTGAGTTCGTCGATCTCTTCGATGATCGGTTCGAACATGGCCGCTTCGACGTCAGGTACTAATCCATCCAAGCGCAAGTTAGTGTTTGCTGTAGGGAGGTCTATCGCCACTGCCGCACTCCTTATGCTCATAATGAGCACTTTATAGTAAGACGTTACCAGATCTCTATATTCCTAGCAATATTTCGTGCTTATCGGATAGCTGCCGATCGATGCTTTCGCTTCAGCCGTAACGTCTGTCCCGTTAGCGTCGCTGTTTTCAATAGATTCTCAGCAGAGGTCAAAAGGTGTAAGTGTCCAAGTCGATCTTGGTGTCCGCGATCATCTTTATTTAGCGATAAGGGACCCCGATTCCGGTCCTAGGGCGCTCCAGCAATACTTCGCTACGGAAACGGAAAAGCTCTGCTGGGCGACCAGCGGGGGAGTTCGTTCTTTGTCCTGTGCCTTCGACAAGGCGAGTGCGCTCCACCAGCCGTCTGAAATTTTGTTTGTGAAGCGGCACCCCGGCGATAGCTTCTACTGTGCGCTGCAGCGTGAGCAGAGTGAACGTGTCAGATAGGAGCTCGAAAACTACTGGGCGATAGGTCAGTTTTCCTCTCATCCGACCGAGTGCGGTAGAGGCGATCCTCCGATGATCGAATGCCATCGGGACTCCGGAGATGCTCTCAGGAAGGGCGTCTCGGGTGCTGGTTTCCTTTACCAAGCCGGCTTCGTATAACAGCTCGTAACGCTCTAGAACTCTCATGCCGTCCCAACGGTTATCACTGCCAAAAGCAGTTATGACTCGTTCATTTCGTTCTGCGTTATTGCCGGCCCAAGTCGCTAACGCGGGACGAAGGTGTTTTGTGAGAATGTCAGGAATACCGTTGCGATGATCTTCCCACGGGAACAACTCGTACCAGTTAATCCATGAGGCAGAAGAGGTAGTGGGATGTTCTTCGGTGATGAGTGCTAGATATGCAACTGAAATCGACCGTGGATTGTTAGGAGCACCCGGGAGGCCTCGTTGGATATCGCCAAAGGTGTACAGCTGTTCGACGTAGCCGACTTCGATTCCGGTCTGTTCTTCGATCCATCCTCGCAACGAACGTTCGAGCGTTGCGTCTTCTCTATGAAGCGGACCAGAAGGGATGGCTGGAAGGTTTTGCTTCGCTGAAACGGTAAGGATTCGGGGGTGGTGTCTGGTCACCGCGACGATCACCGCATCGAGATTAAGTACCACCCGTGTCTTGTTCTTCATGGTTTCAGGTCTATCGGCGCGTTACGCAGGCAGATCGAGGTTAAGAAAGATTTGAATCCGTCCTTGGCTATCGTTCCTGGAGTTAGCGCCGCGACAAGAGACGTTGCAGGTTGACAATTGCAACGTTCGATCCGGTGTTCAATTTTGCGACCCCATGACATTGGCAACAAATTTACTTGATTGAATCTCCTAGCGAGAAAGGCTGGCTATTCGTTGAGCTTCAAAGAGCCCATGCCGGTATCCATGTTCTGGAGGGTTTGCCGACTGTGGTGGCTGCGCTCGGGCATGTCAGTGCCTGGTCTTGCCTAGAGTCGATGACGTCACCAACGCCGAGTACGGTGAAAGTATGAAAAACGGGCTGGATATTTACGATAGGTGGACTGAAGCTGGTAAAGATGTCGCCGTCGCTACCGTTGTACGTGTCGAAGGATCGGCTCCACGACCGGAAGGGTCCAAATTCTTTGTGTCATCTGATGGCGACATGGAGGGTTCGGTGAGCGGCGGTTGCGTCGAGAGTGACGTTTTCCTTCATGCCCAAAAGGTGCTCGAGACGGGTGAACCGATACTTGTTACCTACGGAATAGCAGATGAGGAGGCTTTTGAGGTTGGACTGACTTGCGGTGGCACCATTTCGGTATATATCGAGCAATGGTGAGTGTCGTTAGCGCACTTAAGGGCCTGATCGCGATCGAGCGGCTCGGTGCAGTTATCACGATTGTGAAGGGCCCAGATATTGGTGAAAAAGCGGTAATTGACGCGGAGCGTGGCCTCATCGCTGGAGAGCTGCCGGGTTTGATATGCGACGACGTTCTCAGCGACGCTCTAGAGCTTATGGAACATGAGCAGAACCGAACGCTCACTTACGCTAATCGAGAGATCTTTATCGAGACCGTAGCTCCGCCTCCCGTTCTCCTGATTTTCGGGGCGGGCCATATTGCTCAGCCGCTTACCGTGATGGCGAGTTTGCTCGGCTTCCGGGTGATTGTGTCCGATGCCCGCGCTCAGTGGGCTACCCCTGAACGATTTCCTGATGTCGACGAATTGATTATCGGATGGCCTGAAAGCGTCTTCGGAAGAGTGCCACTTGACCGCCGAACCTATGTGGTCCTTCTTAGCCATGACGTCCGTTTTGAGGATCCAGTATTTCTTGAGGTGAGGAGAGCGTCCATTCGATATATCGGTGTGATGGGGAGCCGAAGAACTCACCGTGAACGTAAGAAGAGATTGGTCGCGCAGGGTTGGTCAGAAGAAGAAATTTGTCGTATCCAAGGGCCGGTTGGTCTCGATATCGGAGCAGAGACTCCTGAAGAGATAGCTGTTTCGATTCTCGCTGAGATGGTTCAGATCCGCTACGGCCATGGCACTGGACTTTCTCTTCGAGGCACCAAGGGTCGGATCCACGCTCAGCGAGGAGAAGAGGTGGGGACAACTTAGACCCCAGTACTCGCCTCGCATCTATTCGCGAGGAGCAATCTCATATTTACTCTTGTGTTCTGATTCGGTGTATTGGGGAGTTTCTTCCTTCAGAGAGGGTGTAGATGCTCACGCCGTTGGATCCGAAGGTGAGAGATTCTCCTTGTACTTCGTCGGGCGAAGTAGCTCGGCATGGTTCGTTCACGAAAGTTTCTGCTATATCTCCAGCGGTTCTGGGCCATATCCAGATCCGGTTATAACCTCGAAGTGCCACTCTCTCGCCAGCGGGAGAGAAGTCGGCAGCGGTCGCCCTGAGTCAGGGCTTCGACATAGGGACAGTCGCGCTCGGGAAGGATGCCGCCGAACTGATCCTTGTTCCACGGCTCGTGGTATTGGTGCTGGGCGATGCGCAGCTTGATCTCGCCGCCGGTGAGATCGACCACGCGGCACGCGAGCCCGACGGCCTTCCGTTGTAGATTGAATCCGTCCTCTCCGATGAGGTCCGGTTTGGCGGCGGTGTTCCATCGAAGGGAGATGGATTCAAATGCTTCGAGTCTGGCTTCATCCAACACGATGACGAAGCCGGGGTGGATGTGCAGGATGGTGCGCAGATTCTCCACGACGCCGGACCACGCCGCCGTCGTATCGATGGACCACCGACCTCCCCAGCGGTCGTCGAACTCGGAGGAAACGATGTGGCCCTGAGCGTGCAGGGCACGTTTTCCATGTAGCGCCGGGCCGTCGGTGTATTTCGGATGAAGCTCGTAACAGGATTCCATTTCGCGCCCACCGAAGACCAGCACGTTGTGACCGAAGGCGCTGCCTTCGAAGTAGTCGAATCGGTGATTGGTGAAGAATCCGGCGGGATAGGTCGTATCCGGCGTGCCCCAGTCCACGATCAGGAACTCTCCTTCACCGTCGATGACGATCTGTCCCGGATCGTTGTGTTCGTGGTTGTCTTCGCGCCGCGCCTTGCTGCCGACGACGGATGCGGTCTTGTCCCAGTCCCACGAGGTGCGGCTGGAGATGCAGGCACCGTGTTCCCCGTAGGCCATGCCCAAGGGCAGGTGGCCGGCGAGTCCTTCGGGCTGTAATTCGGAATCCAGGTAGAACAGTTGTTGTGGTGCAGCCAGCGCAGAGCGGTGCCGGTTTGCGAATCCGTGCAGATGAGGGTCCTGGAGGGCCATGGCGACGGCGGGCATCCAGTCTGCTTTCAAAGGCGCTCCTGCATGGCCATCGCCATAGGTGTAGAGTCGTCCAGGAGGCACGCACATCTGGATGTACCATGTGGCAATGTCGGCAAAAGGCGCCTGGGCCAGACGATTGTCGCAACCCTCCGTCCACCCGAGACGCGCCGCAAAGTAGTCGACGACGAGATAGATGGCCCCAGCGTAGCCGACACCTTCGTTGAACTCGCCCTGGCTGCCATAGTCGGCCAGATGGCGCTCCATCAGTGGATCGGCGAAGTCGATCAGGCTCTGTGCATCAGGATGAAGGCCATCGAGCGCCATGCCGCAGATCCC
>CAJWGC010000059.1 GCA_913031525.1 uncultured Acidimicrobiia bacterium
CGATGCGGCAAGCGGCTAGAGCAGTCGCAGGAAACGGAGCACCGAGTCGGGCGCCTTCGGTCGAGAGGGATAATCCCATCTTTGAGCCACCTTTCCTCGGTAGCCGAATTGTTAAAGGAATTCCTCTCGACGATATCGCGGCTTTTATCAATGAGACTGCTCTATTTCGTAACCAGTGGCAGTACCGTCCGCAAAACGATGAGAACGATACCGAGTTTAAGGACCGGATTAGGGCTGAGCTACGGAATCAAATTGCTAAGGCTCGTAGCGATCGTCTTCTCGTACCTCAGGTGGCTTATGGGTATTTCGCTGCAAATGGAGATGGGGAAGATCTCGTCATTTGGTCAGACCGCGAGCGAACTTCAGAGTTAGCGCGATTTGTTTTTCCGCGGCAGCAACAGGATCCATGGCTTTGCATCGCGGATTTCTTTCGTCCAGCGGATGGCCCAGAGGTTGACTATGCCGCGTTTCACATTGTTTCGATGGGGCAGGCGATTTCGGAAAAGACGGCCGCACTGTTCGCCTCTGATAACTACAGGGACTATCTATTCCTACATGGACTCGGCGTGGAGATGGCTGAAGCTCTAGCTGAATACTGGCATCGCCGTATTCGTCAGGAGTGGGGATTTTCCGCGGAAGATGGCCCCACTCTGCGCGGATTGTTCAAGCAGCAGTATCGAGGAGGCCGTTACTCGTGGGGTTATCCAGCTTGCCCGGATCTTGAGGACAATGCCACTGTCGCGTCGCTACTTGATGCTGACAGATTGGGCATTGCGGTCGGTCCTGACACGGAGTACCAGTATCACCCCGAGCAGACAACGTCTGCGTTGATCTGCCACCATCCCCAAGCCAAGTATTTTATTGCTCGCAAACCTCGGGAGGTTCGACGTGCTGATTGACTCTGTCGCGAACGGGGAGTGGATTCGACTACCGGAGATCAATCCGCCAGACCTGGCAGATGCGAGCCACCTGTTGTTAGAGAATGTTTGGGACAGGGTGCTTGTGACAGACAACGTCTTCGGAAAAATTCGGGTTTCTCCGTATGCGTTTTCTGCCAGGATTACTCATGATGTTCCCAGCGTTTCTCCTACGGTTGTTGTGTCAACGAGAGACCGTAACGTTCTCGCCATAGAGAGCGAGGTTCGCGGAGCTATCGGCAATGGCGTATTTTCCTTTCTCGTCGTAGTCGGTGACACGATGCCCCACGTCGACCATTTAGCGAACCATCATGAGATCGTTGCTCATCTCCGCGATCTTCAGTCCCAGGTACCTCGATTCGAAGTCGGAATGCCCACCCGTTTTCAGCGATGGCAATTCGAAAAACGTATCGATCTCGGCGCCGAGTTTTTCGTTGCAGGACCTGTGCTAGACCCAGAGACGATCGAACCGAACTTTGCTCAGCTGGGTCGTCGCGATGAGGATCCACCGGTGTTGCTAATGGTGATTCCCCCCTTTGGCCCAAGATGGATTTCGCGGATGGAAGCTATGGGCGCGGTTCCGATTACGGATGCTTTTAAGCAACAGATCGAAGATAGTGACCCGCAAGAGAGGCGTGAGATGGGTTGGCATTGGGCACAGCAGATTGAACGTCGAGCTGTAGACGCCGGATCGTCTGGTGTAATTTTGATGGGCCTCAAGTACAAGACTGTGGTGGACGAGGCCGCTACGGCATGGCGATAGGTGCTCGTTCCCTATATCCGTATTGATGTCGTCCTGGTCATATCGCTGCCAGGCCTCGCTCCAAATCTTCTCGAAGATCCTCGACGTCTTCGAGCCCTATTGAGATTCGGATAACGCCGTCAGTAATCCCCAGTTTGGTGCGATTTTCGAGCCCGATTCGCTTGTGTGTCGTGGTAGCAGGGTGCGTGATCAGACTTTTGACGTCGCCAAGGTTGTTGGATATATCGATGATTTTTAAGGCGTTCATCATTTGGAATGCATCATCGCGACCACCGTCGATCTCGACAGTCACGACTGTTCCACCGCTTGCCATCTGCCGTGCAGCAAGATCATGCTGCGGATGGCTTTCTAGGCCTGGATACCAAACCCTTCGGACCTGCTTGTGACCCTCTATCCACGTTGCCAGGTCGAGAGCAGCAGCACTTTCGCGTTCTACTCTTATGCGCAAAGTTTCGAGGCTTTTGAGCAGAACCCATGCATTGAATGGGCTTAGAGCTGGACCGGTGTGGCGCATCCAAGGCTGGACTCTCTCGTAGATAAATTCCTCGTTACCCAGGATGGCTCCGCCTAACGTTCTTCCGTGCCCATCGATATGTTTCGTAGTCGAATAGACCACTACATCGGCGCCCAATGTGACCGGTTTCTGTAATAACGGTGTTGCGAAAACGTTGTCAACGATCACTTCAGCTCCTGCTGCGTGGGCTAATGCTGAAACCGCAGCGATATCAACGAGGGATTGCATCGGGTTAGAAGGCGACTCAAAGAAGACTGCATCGGCGGGAGTGGCCAATTGTTGCTCCCATTGATCGAGGCTCTCTCCGTCAACGAAATCGGTGTGAATGCCAAAGCGCGGGAGTAATTCATCGAGAATGATGAAGCACGATCCGAAAAGTTGTCGAGAAGCGACAATGCGACCTCCGGATTTAACCATTGACACCAGTGCGTAGAAGACCGCGGCCATTCCGCTGGCTGTGGCCCAGGCTGCTGGAACGGACTCGATAAGGCGAAGGCGCTCTTCGAACATTGCCACAGTCGGATTTCCGTATCGCGTATAGATGTAGTGATCTGTTTCGCCTTCAAAGGAGGCTTCAGCTTCTTCCGCTGACGGATATACGAATCCGGCAGTGAGAAATAGAGCTTCAGCGGCTTCATCGAATTCGCTTCTTTTCGATCCTCCTCGGACGAGGATTGTGTCAGGCCTCAAATCTGGTTCCACGGTATGCTTCCTGTTCTTCATTCAGCGATATCTCGTATGTTGCGTATACCGATCAAGTCTTTTCCAAAATCTCCAGATGCGAGATACCGGAGAACAACTGTTTGGCCGCAGTGCGACAACCAACGAGTGTGCCTCCAGCATCTTGGGTGAGTACGGACTCGGTGTTAGCTGGCGAACTATCTTCGGCATACTGGCCAGGTTCGGTCAATTGGAAACCAGCCTCAATTCCGGCTTCTCATCCGGCACGCATCCGATCGATGATTCGCCAAGATGCCGGAAGCAAAACTCCGGCAAGAGCGGCTTTGAGGAGATCTCCTGCGATGAAAGGGTAACTACCCAATTCAGCGGCTCGGTTCCAGTCGACTTCGAGAGTGTGCGCAAGCCATGGAACGCCGAATAAGTGGATGATCACGCTACCTAACAAGAAAGCGGGAATCGCGGTCCACATATCGCGATCTTGAGTTCGTTCTGCCAGCTTGCCAATAGCCCATGCAGCGACGACAAACCCCACGAGGTAACCGCCCGTGGCTCCTGTGGCGGTATTCCATCCTGATTCGCCGCCTGCGTAGAAGGGAAATGCCAATCCCAGAGCGAGGTAGAGCGCCTGGCTGGCCGCTCCTAATCCTGATCCGAGTGCCGCCCCACTCAACAAGACAGCCAAGGTTTGTCCCGTGATGGGAACGGGAGTGAATCCAAGAGGAATGCGAATCTGGGCCATAGCTGCGGTCAGCAAAGCGAAGCCGACGACGAGCATTATGGAGACGGCAGTTGAGCGGGGGAGCACCGTAGCGGTGATCACTCTTCCGGGTTGTGTGGCTTGCATCGTTGACTCCCTTCTTGTCTGTAATCGATTCTACGTTGTCTTGCGAGCAGAGATAGGGTATAGGTGGCGAATCTAATGGACAGAGATTGGTCGTAGGGTGCTCCTACCATTTCCGCATGGATGATTTGATTCCTGAAAATTCAAGAGGGATCTCAGAGTGCCCTGAGGTGCCATGCGCTCGGGATGTCGATACCGGGAGGATGTCACCTGCTCGACGAGTGCCCAGGTGGCTGTTCGCACTTGTGGGTGTGCTTTTGACAGTAGGCATAGTTGTAGCCGCTACCTGGTCGATCAACGTTCCGTATTTCGCACTCGCACCAGGTCCGGCTAACGACGTTACTGATTTTGTAGAGGTTCCTGAACCTATGGCTGGCACTGGCGATCTTTTCTTCCTCACTGTCACCCTTAAGGAAGTGAATTTGATTGAGTACTTAGCGGCGATGCTCAACGGCGAAGTGGATCTCAGCGCCCGCGAGTCGATACGTCCAGCAGGGGTTACCTCGGAAGAATTGCGATTGCAGAATCTGTCTCTGATGGAGCAGTCGAAACGGAACGCGGTCTTCGTGGCGCTCAGCCAACTCGGCTACGACGTTACGTTTGAGGGAACGGGAGCCCTTGTCACAGGTGTGGTTGAGGGTTCAGCTGCCGACGGAGTACTAGAGGTCCACGACTTGATCGTTGGTGTGAACGGAGTTGTAGTTGAGTTTCAGACTGATGCTGTCGATCTCATCGGTGGTTTTCTTCCTGGCGATGTCATTTCGATCTCAATTGACCGACCTGTCAATGATCTATTCGAGCGCCTTGAGTTCGATGTAATGCTCGGAACTTTCATCATGATTGATGAGAACGGCAATGAAATTAACGATATTGACCGCGGCATGCTCGGCGTACTGCTGGGCAACGGGCCCACTGACATTGTTTTTCCAATCGACGTTACGATTGACTCACAGAACATCGGCGGCCCTTCGGCAGGAATGATGTTCACCCTTGAGATTATGAATCAACTTACATCCGAAGATATCACTCAAGGTCGACGAATAGCTGGGACCGGCACAATCGATCAGGCAGGAAGGATCGGTCCTATCGGCGGCGTACGCCAGAAGGTGTTTGGAGCGATTGACGCGGGAGCTGAGTATGTCCTGGTTCCTGGAGAGAACGTTCTGGAGGCACTTGAAGCCGCTGGTGGGGATGTGAAGATCATTCAAGTCGATACGATTGGCGATGCTCTGGTCTTTCTCGAAACACTACCGATTGGATGATTAAACACTGCTCTCTGGTCGTGCTGGCGTTATCGTCTGTGCTGTGGAAGGCGATCTCGGTCCTGAGGAGATACGGTCTCGAAAGTTCGAGGTTGTCCGTCGCGGCTACGACCGGTTGCAGGTGGACCGTTTTTTAGATGAGGTTGCAGTCGTTATAGCCGCTGCCAAGACTGAATTATCTGATCTTCGATCACATTTCACTCAGGCTGGTATGCCCGACATTCCTGACATGAAGGCTGAGCTCGATGCTGTCAGCGTCCAGATTGCTGAGGTTTTGAATTCTGCTCGAGAAGCTGCAGAAGGAATGAGATCGCGAGCATCGGAGGATGCTGTCCGCTGGCGAGCCGAAGCAGATAAAGAAGCTAGGACTATGCGTTCCGTAGCTACTCAGGATGCTGAAGAGGCACGTCGATCAGCGTGGAAAGGCGGAACCGAAGCGCTTAAGAGCGCTGACGAAGAAAGTGCCGCGATTCTCGATCAAGCAAGGCAGGATTCTCTTTTCATCAGAGCGTCGGCCGAGCGAGAGTCCCTGAGACTCACCGGGGATGCACGTCGTGACGGAGAAGAATTGATACGTAAGGCGCGGACAGATGCCGAACGGTTGCTTCTTGACGCTAGATCTGAAAGCGATCGAATACTCGATACCGCTCGACAGTCAGCGCAGAATGCGCAGGAACGGGCTCGCGCTCTCGAACAGCGACGTAGTGAACTCATGGCAGAGCTGGAATCCGCTCGTTTGTCTATCGGTCAACTTGAGCAAGAAATTGATAGCAGACGCGAAGCTCTCCAGGCTGTTGCGGAGACACCTGATTCTGGGGTTCGTATCATCAAGACGGAGACCGCACTTCCCGCGGAGTGGTACGACGAAGACGCCACTGTAAAGTTGGTTTCCGCGGCCGATGTACCGAAAGATGAACCGGTAGATCCTGACGCTTTTGTTGCCGAAGTAGCGGAACTTCAAGCTGCTCCTCTTGAACGGAATCCTCAGTCGCCACTCGATCCAGAAACTGAGTTGCAGGAGTCGGAATCCGTCGATATCTCCTCCGATGGTGAATTGGATGTAGTGGTGGAGTCTTCGACTGCCTCACCAGTTGATAGAGCTGTTTTGGAAGAGACCGTTGAAAGCTTCTCGATTGATTCGGAGCTCCTGGTAAAAGAATCGGTTGGTCGCGACGAGACCTCTGATCCCTACCCTGCATCGGATCCAGTCGAACCCGATGTTTCCAACGGTATTGAAGATCTTTTTGCTCAACTGAGAACACGAGAGACGGCTTCGCCGGATCTGGAGTTCCCGGTCGAATCCTCTTCGGGCGAGTTCGCCACGGTGGACGAAGTCGAATCCGGACAATTCGATCCTTCCTCCTCGGAAATAACCTTATCCGAAGAAGACGAAGGATTAGCGGTCCCTGCCACGTTCGATAGTGATCCTTTCGAACTAAGAGACAGAGTGCTGCTTCCAATTGAAAATCGAACGCTAAGAAGCGTGAAGCGGAGCATCGTTGAACTACAGAACAGAGTTCTTGAGGAACTACGGTTGGATGACGATGATTGGGAGCCCGACGCTTCAATGTTTATGGCTGCGGTGGCAGATGACATTTCGCGGCTCAATAGTGAGAGCTTCGTCGGAGGCCATGCTGCTGCTTCCGAATTGCTTGCTGCTGAGACGTCCTCTCCTCCGGATCGGCCGGCAAGCCAAACCGCGGTTGGCGATTTCGTTGGTTCGTTCATGAGCTCTGTAGCGGATGCGGTGAAGAGTGCGAGAGTTTCGGGAGGGGGAAAGCGCCAAATGGCGGCTTCAGTAGGACGTGTGTTTCGTGCTTGGCGTACCGACGAAGCGGAGCGCCGTCTTCGTCTCGCTGGATTAGTTTCCTACAGCGAAGGG
>CAJWGC010000060.1 GCA_913031525.1 uncultured Acidimicrobiia bacterium
ATCTCGTCGGGCTTAAGCCGACTCATGGGCTGATTCCCTCGGACGGAGTATGGACCGGGACCTGGTCTTTGGACTCAACGGGTCCGATAACCCGGACAGTTGAGGACAACGCTTTGGTCTTGCAGGCAGTCGCTCGTCCCGCGAAGAAGACACCCCGAGTGGACTATCGGTTGTTTAATCGCACGCAGGATCTGCAGGGAAAAACAATTGGTGTACCGGATAGCTATTTCTTTGAAGATCTCGATAGCGAGGTGGCTAGTGCTGTTGATGCAGCCATTGCGACGTTCGAAGAACTTGGTGCTCGGGTCATCGAGGTCTCAGTTCCGTCAGCACGTTACGCTGTCGATGCTGGTGCTGTTATTTCATGGTCTGAGTACGCAACGAGCCAAGCATCGCTATTGAGGAAAGCGAGCAGCCAACTCGGTGAAGACGTTCGGGCTCTCTTGGAAGTATCGTCGACCCATCTCGCTTCTGACTATCTGGCAGCCCAGCAGGCGAGAACGAAGATGGTACGGGAATACCAAGATGCTTGGCGGTGTGTCGATGCGATCGTCACACCAACTTCCTCGATACCGCCGCCCACCGTTGGTTCAAAGGTGATGTTGGAGGTAGCCAAACTAGCCCGCATCGCGTCACTTACTGGTGAGCCTGCGCTTTCCGTTCCGTGTGGCTTTACAAAGAATGGTCTACCGATCGGTGTCCATCTACAGGGGCCACAGTTTGCGGAACCTCTTCTTTACGAGATCGCATATGCTTACCAAGAGACAACTACTTGGCATAAGGCACGGCCAAACTTGGCTGACTAGTTGTGTGACTGAGTCGATCCGTTGTCACAGAGAGCGGGAAGGGGATTAGTGTTGATGATGATGTTTACACGATCTCTAGTGGAGCGGCGATGGCGAGTATGACTGGCCCGCTCGCGGGTCTTAAAGTAGCGGATTTCTCTCGCCAAATGGCCGGTCCTTTCGCGACGCAGGTAATGGCCGATTATGGAGCCGAAGTTCTCAAAGTTGAGTCTCTGCCGCGAGGAGATCCGAGCAGAGTTACAGGTGTCGATTTTATTGAAGGCGAGAGTTCACTCTTTCTTTTATGGAATCGAGGGAAACGCTCGCTGGCGTTGAATATGCGTACAGACGAGGGGCTCGATATCGCACGACGGCTTATCGCTGAAGCTGACATCATGCTGGAGAACTTTAGGCCTGGCGTGGCTGACACGATTGGCATCGGTTATGAAGCTATGTCGAAGATCAATCCGCGGTTGATTTATTGCTCCATATCCGGTTTTGGCCAGGATGGACCAATGGCGAAAGCTCCTGCTACAGATCCGATTATTCAGGCTATGTCAGGTGTCATGTCTGTTACAGGAGAGACTGATCGTGAGCGTGTACTGGTCGGTGTACCGATCGCCGATTTTACCGGGGCGTTGCTTGCTGTACAGGGAGCGATGTTCGGGATTATCGCTAGAGAACGAACGGGCAAGGGCCAACGAGTAGATGTTTCTATGTTGTATGGCTTGATGTCGGCGCTCAATACGCGTCTTGCCTCGTACTGGACGACGGGGAAGGTTCCAATGCCGAATGGCAACGCTCATACTGTGGTAGCTCCCTACCAGTTTTTTGAGACCTCTGATGGAGCGGCAATGGCGGGAGTATGGGGTGGCGACGGATGGGTTCGCTTGTGCGAGGCAATTGGGCGCCCCGATCTATCTGATGACCCTCGTTTCATCACCAATCAGGATCGGATGGAAAATCTAGAGGCTTTGGTCTCGATTTTGAAGCCCATCATTGCTGAGAAATCCAATGATGAGTGGCAGGAATTGTTTTCTGGAGCCGGTGCTTTATATGGACCTTTGCTCAATTTTGCTGAACTATTCGAACACCCTCAAGTGGTTCACTCTGGTCTTTTACAGAGCGTTGAACACGCCAGTTTGGGTGAAATACCTCAGCTTGGACCGGTTGTTGGAATGTCGGATACGCCGGGAGAGATCAAAGGGCCACCACCTGTGCTTGGCCAACATACGGTCGAGGTGCTTACTGAAATGGGATTCAGTGAAGACGAAATTCAAACTCTTGAGGCTTCGGAAGTTATTCGCACCACTGAAATCTGATTCGGCATCCCGGTTAGTTGGGCGGTTTAGCGAGCTCTCTCAGCACGTCATGGGTCGTGATGACTCTTCCCATTGACATCAGGAAATTAACCAGCGTTGCATCGTGGAGCAGCGGGAACTGACTAAGGCATGCGTCTTCTACTACGACTACTTGGAACCCTAGATCCGATGCGGATCTTCCTGTTGATTCGACGCAGGCATGAGTGGCCACCCCGCCCAGCAGGACTTGATTGACGCCCATATTGCGGAGCATATTGGCGAGTCCGGTACCGATAAAAGCACTTCGAGTTACCTTGTTGATAACTGGTTCCTCTGGTCGTGGACGAAGTTCGTCGACGATGGCGTATTCCGGTGTTCCTGTATGGATTCCCGATTCGTTATCCATTCCGTGGGCGCTTTTGTACTGCACTCGGAAGGAATACGGAAGGTCTTCCCCCGAAGCGAGCAAAGGGCCGGCAGTGGTATAAATCACCGGAAGGTCATGTGTCCTGAAGAATTCCAATAGCGACACGAGATTTGGCATCACCGTGTTTTCCAGTGATGCAAAATATGGCTCTGCGAGATCGGGATAACGCTCAGGGAGAGTTTTTCCCATTCCCCGCGTTGCATGAGGATCGAAGGCTTTACGCTGAGCGTCGATGATCACTAGGGCGCACTGTTGCGAATCAAGTTCGAATCTGAGCTCAGGGGCAAACTTTTGATAACGTTCAGCAAACTCTCGCCACGTTCCAGTTTCGTAAATCATTTTCGTGGCAACACGATCCAGGCTTCCCCTCGGGCTGTTGTCTCGCCGACCTGATTCCGCGTCCAGACCGAACAGTGAACGATCCCGTCTTTGCCTTCTAGGTATTTGTTTTCGATGCGAGCTCCGGTGTGTGTGGTATCTCCAATGAGATTGAAACGAGCCAGTCGCACGTTAAGTCGCTGCAACCATCCAGCGTCGCCCATCCAATTAGTAATCATGTGTGAGATCCAGCAGGGACGCTCCTGACCGTAGTCATAGGCTCCGGCAACACCGATGGCGTGAGCGAAGTCGTTTTCCCAGTGCAATCGCTCGGCGACGTCAGGAATCCCTTGCTTGTTGGGCTGATAGGCAGCTGGATGTTCGAGCCGAAAGCGCGTGTTGTCAGAGTGAGCTCGGACATACGGAGACCCCGTGCCCATCAGATATGCCAGCATGTCGGTGACTCGAAGCGGGCCTTTGACCACTGGAGGGATGTAGTCACCGACAGCGACGTCGTCCCAGTATCGCGGTTCAATGCCGCGTACTTCTTCCCTGGCGTATTCCTCGTCTATCCCAGAGATCCCTTCTTGGGTATACGTTTGCAGTTGTCTTTTAGGGTATCGCCCGGCGGTAGCGGCTCGTTCACGGGCAGTATCTCTTTCTGTCCTCATGACCCAATGCTTTGAGTCCGTGACAACGACGCCGTCTTGGTTCGTATAGATCATCCGTTCGATCTGTTGGAAGATTCTGCCCGCGTATCTGCTGGTTTTTTCGACAAGATCTTCTAGCTGAATCGTTGCCGATACTGAATCTCCCTCGCGGATGGGATGGAGAAATGTGAAGTCGGATCCGCCATATAGTGAGTGAACTCCTGGCATCCCCCCTCCGAAAGTTACTCCACAGCTGTATTCGAATGTCGGCGGAGCAATAAGGCTTCCGAAGCGCGATGCCGCGGCGTAATCACTATTTAGCCAGAGAGAATTGAGATTGCCGATCCCGTGAGCGAACTGTCTGATCGAATCCGCTGTGGCAGCTGTATTCCAGGGTCGATGGGCTGCCCGCACGACTCCTTTACGACTGAGAAGCTCGGAGAGGGCCTCGTCAGTGATGAGTGCTCCTGCACTGGATTTCCTTGTCGACTTCGCGGCCGGCTCTGTCATTTGATCTCTCCTCGATCTCACCAGGTTTGTCGGTGAAATGCTGAATCATTATGTTCACACTGCTATGAGATGTCTATTGGTGATCTGGTGAATCTACTTTCCGGTGTTCGCGTTGTTGATCTCACTCGAGTGCTTTCAGGTCCATTCGGCGCCACGATTCTTGGCGATCTAGGGGCCGAGGTTATAAAGGTAGAAGATCCGAAAGTCGGAGACCCGGTGCGCGGGATCGGGCCCTACGTGAATGGTCAATCCCATTACTTTCTGAGTCTTAACCGTAACAAGAAGAGTTTAGCTCTAGACATCAAATCGGACGAGGGCAAAAAAGTACTGCGACGATTATTGGCAACAGCTGACGTGTTGATCGAAAATTTCCGTCCAGGTGTTCTTGCTGATCTAGGTTTTGATCCTGATGAGCTAGCGAAAGAGTTTCCAGGACTCATTATCTGTTCTATATCGGGATACGGACAGACCGGTCCGATGCGTCGCAGTCCGTCATTCGACGTCGTCACTCAAGCACTTTCCGGCATGATGAGCGTTACTGGAGAGCCAGACCGCCCTCCGGTACGACTGGGGATTCCCATGGGTGACTTAATAGGAGGTCTATACGGCGCTATTGCAGTTTGTGCTGCACTCCATGGAAGAGACAAATCAGGATCGGGAGTTCACGTCGATCTCTCACTATTCGACGGGCTAGCGAGCCTCCTCGGTTATATGGTTGGTCGCTATTTTGCTACTGGTGAAGTCCTCGGTCCCGTGGGATCCGGGCACCATACTTCTTTCCCCTATGGGGCCTTTGAAGCGTCCGACGGTTATGTGGTCGTAGCCTGCATGACTGACACTTTTTGGCCACGGATCTGCAATACCCTTGGGTTACCTGAAATGGCCTCTGATCCTCGATTCGAAACCTATGACAAGCGTTATGAGCATCGAGACGCAGTGAATGATGCAGTAGCGCTAGTCATCGCAACGAAAACGGTGGATGAATGGTCCGTTCTTTTTGAAGAGGCGGATGTTCCTTACGCCCCCATTCTTGACATCGCCGGGGTCGTCGAACACCCCCAATTACGCCATCGCAACATGATCACTGATTTACATCATCCTGCTTATGGAGATTTCAAGATTCTGGGATTCCCGGTCAAACTGGCAGGCGAAAATGACGATCCTCCTACGCCACCTCCTCTTCTTGGCGAAGATTCGTCCCAGATCCTCGCTGAACTGGGTTATGGAATCCAGGAGCGCGAGAATCTTGTAGATTCTGGGGTGGTCGCAATCATTGAGGAAGCACCATGACTGGATCTCGATCACCGCTTATTACTAAGGAGGCTCTTCGGTCCCTGCAGCAGCGCGTGGGGAAAGAAGTCAAAATTGCTACGCCGGGCCATATCAGTGAGATAAACGAGGATGCTATTAGACACTGGGCTCATGGGATAGGGGACCGGAATCCTCTCTGGTTCGATCCCGAGCGTGCTCTCGCCACTCGCTTTCAAGGGAGGACGGCACCTCCGACTCTCATACTTGGTTTCAGCAAGCTTGCTACGGGTTACGCGGGGGGAATGCCGGGGATTCATGCGCTTTATACCGGTAGCGATTACACCTGGATGCGATACCCGCGTCTTGGTGACCAACTCACTGCCAGTGTTGTACTCGATGATTTGGTAGAGCGGAACGGTAAATATGCCGGTAGATCTTTTGATCAAATCGCACGGGTAACGATGAAGGATCAGGACGGATCTGTAGTAGCTGAGGGAACTTCGACAGTTCGCCGTACTGAGCGTGATACAGCTCGGGAGCGAGGTAAGCATCGAGCGATGGTTCCTCACACCTACACCCGCGAAGAGCTTGAGGAAATCTGGCAAGACGTTGACAACGAGATTAGAACCGGAGATAGGACGCTAAGTGAGTCAGATCTTCAGCCGGGAGTCGAGATTCCGGTGACGGTCAAAGGACCTCTTACGATCACTGACAATGTCACCTTTGCTATGGCGTGGGGTGGCGCGTTTATGCGATCCCATGGTTTTGCTCGGGACTACTACCTCAAGCATCCGGGGGCTTTCGTCACTAATGAGCTTGGGGTTCCGGATCTTTCTGAAAGAGTCCACTGGGACGCAGATTTTGCCCAAGAAGTAGGTATTGCCGCACCGTACGACTACGGGGGCCAGCGATACGCATGGATGGGACACTTGGTGACTAACTGGATGGGCGATAACGGCTTCCTGAGGAGGCTCAAGGTCGAATTTCGTCGGTTCAATCTTATTGGAGACACCACGTGGTGTCGCGGTAAAGTGGCCGAAGTCAGGCAGGAGAGCGAACACGTTGCTGTCGATCTCGAGATCTGGGCACACGATCAGCGCGATGAGGTCACTACGCGCGGCGAAGCCACGGTCTGGCTGTATCGATGATGTGATGGTGCTTTCGTTGTTATCTGCCTTTTCGCAGGAGAAGATTTATGGTCGAAACGATCAAGGTTCCACTGAGTTCCTTTTCAACAGCTAGCTTCTCCCCGTACGGGATTTGTCACGAGATTCCTGAGGGTGAGCCACATCGTCGTGCTGGAAGTCACGCCGCGCTCTGGAATCTTGGAGATCTCGAATTTACACTTAAGCAACCTTTCGTAGGAGTCGTTCGCTACTACCAACGGGGGTTTGTTTGTTCGACACTGGAGCGCCATCCAGGGGAGACGCAGACCTTTATTCCGATAGGGAGCATGTCGAGCATCGTGGCCGTTGCTTGTCCAAGTGACGGACCAACCCCAGATCCGGATACTTTTCGGGGTTTTCTACTCGACGGAAC
>CAJWGC010000061.1 GCA_913031525.1 uncultured Acidimicrobiia bacterium
CGAGGTATATCGTATCCAGTCACGTTCTTCACCAACCGTCCGCCGGCTCTTACCACCCTCCCGTCTCCCGTTGCCAAGATGACTTCGAGTACACGATCACGAGTAGGACCAAACCGCAGCCGACGCCAGCCCGAAACACCTGCCGCAATCGTTCCTCCAACGGTTGCTTCTCCCGGCATCTCAGGCATCACCGCAGTCTGTCCCTTTTCGGCAAGCAACTCCTCAAGATCGCTGACCTTTACCCCTGCCTCAACAACCACAGTGAGGTCGTCAGGTTCCCAATGAACAATTGACGACAGTCGATGAGTGGAAAGGACAATGTCGGGATCAACGGGATAGCCAATTCCCTGGTGTGTTCCCCCTCCCCATATGAGCACCTTTAGACCGTGGTTGGAAGCAACCCGCATGATCTCAGCTGCTTGGCCGGTGCTATACGGAGCAACTCGATACCTGGAATCGGGAGCACCCTCTACCGGAACGCACGCCGCGGTATCGAGCAACGTCTCGGCTGCCAAATCGAGAGAGCTCACAACTCCTCTTGTAGATTCAGAGCAAGTCCATAGTCATAACACCGAGAACCTTCCGGAAGAATCTTTCCAGGATTGAGACGCTCCCGAGGATCAAAGGCCTCACGCAGTCGCGCCTGAGCATCAAGATCAATCGGCCCAAAAACGTGGCTCATAAGATCGCGCTTCTCGATGCCTATGCCGTGTTCTCCAGAAAGGCTTCCTCCGGCCTCAACAGACACGATCACCATCTCTCTAGCCGCTGCCGTCACTCTTTCGAGCATCTCAGGATCTGAGGAATCGAAAGAGACCAAGGGATGAAGATTTCCATCACCAGCGTGGAACACGTTCAACATGTCAAGACCGTAACGTTCCGCGATGTCGTAGATCTTTCTCAGAGTCTCTACTAGATGAACCCGAGGAACCACCGTATCGTGCAAGTAATAGTCAGGAGCTGATTGAGCCACCGCGCCAAAAGCCGACTTTCGAGCCTTCCACAGAAGAGCTCGCTCAGCGTCATTGTGAGCATCACGAAACTCGATAGCACCGTTATCTCGAGCAATCGAAGCAACAACACCAGCTTCCATTTCAGCTGCTACAGGATGGCCATCCACCTCGGCTAGCAACACAGCAGCAGCGTGGGTCGGAAGGCCGGCTTTCGTAAAGTTCTCTACCGCTTCCACCATCGGCTGATCCATAATCTCAAGCGCTGCCGGAATGACACCGGCAGCGATGATTCCTGATACGGCCGCAGCAGCGTGCTCAATATCATTGAATGCCACCAGCATCGTATGAACTGCAGGAGCGTTCTCTGTCAGCTTGACCATTACCCGAGTGACGATTCCTAACGTTCCTTCAGACCCAACAACAACGGCTCGAAGATCGAGACCGATTGGGTCGGGAGCAGCACCGCCGAGCTGAAGAATATCGCCGTCGACTGTCACCATCTCCAGTCCGAGAATGTGAACTACCGTTGTACCGTCTGACAGACAATGCGGCCCGCCGGCGTTGGTTCCTACATTTCCCCCGATAGTGCACGCAGCCTGAGACGACGGATCCGGAGCAAAATGAACTCCAAGATGAGCGATCTGTTGAGAGAGCTCTAAATTGATAACCCCTGGGCCTACCCAAGCCGTCATGGCATCGCGGTCGACCTGCTCGACCCTATCCATCCGAGTCAAAGCAATGACAAGCGCAGGCTCCATAGGGACAACGCCTCCAGCGAGACCGGTTCCGGCACCCCGGGCGACTACTGGAACATCCCACTTACGCGCCAACCGCACAGATTCGGCAACTTCCTCCGTAGACTCGGGTAGCGCTACCGCAATAGGAATACCCCGAGCAATCCCAGAATCCGTTCCATAAATACGCAGCTCTAGAGGTTGATATTTCACACGGCGATCACCGAGTAAGGCACGGAGATCATCAACAAGAGTCATAGCGCAAGACTACCCATCTGCTTGAAACGCGGGTCTCGCCACTCCAACAAAATGGTCACGAGAAAAAAGACTCTCCTCTACCCTCTAGCGGCTTTCTCCGTATCGCCCAATTTTGAGCCATACGACGGAGCGGTATCCAAGCAAACAAGATAAATACAAAAACGATCGCAGTAAGCCAATACAAAAATCGCCCCCCCATTTGGGTAACGAGGATTGTTCCAAATACCGGACCGACAGTCTGCCCCAAACGGAGCGATGCCATCCAAATGGCCACCGCTACACCTCGATGGCTATTTCCAGGAGCAGAAGTGGCGAATTCAGAGAGCAGCGGGAAAAGAGTACCGAAGCCAAGTCCAACTATGATCAATCCCAGTGGAACAAATCCGACAATCGGCGCGTTCGCGACAACAATGAATCCGAAGGTCACGAATATAAACGCGCCTCTCAGGACAAACGTAGGACCATGCCTTCTGACTAGCGAAGCCGAGAGCAGAGAGGCGATGACGCTTCCGACTGCTGGAAACGATTGGATGATCCCACGGCCAACAGTATCGATATCGAAGACCTCTTCTAAAAAAATCGGAGTCGCGGTAAATCCAGCGCCGTTGAGTAAGAGCGTGGTAACCGCGGTAAAAGGGAGAAGACCTAGGAAGTCCGATATTCGCTCGCGCTGAGTGAGTGATACGAACATCGCTTTGATATGTCCGAAGATAGGACCTGGATCTTTCATTGCCTCATGGCCCGGGAATTTCCTTGCAAACCACGCGAGCGGCAAGGCAATCCCGAAGGCAAGGAAGGGACGATTTACACCTCCCGATGCGAGGAATCCCCCGAGCACCGGCGACAAAACAGCTGTGCTGGTCAGAACGGCAGCATTGATACCCAAAGCTCGTCTTCGTTCATGGATTTCGCTGTAAGAATCTCCGATGATCATCACAGCCAAACCCAGTATGGCTGCGGCGCCGGCTCCCTGAACTATCCGCGTCGCTACAAGTACCCAGAAAGAATTAACCCAAAACCCAAAGATTCCTGAGATCCCGTATAACAAGAGCGCCCATACCGCAACAAAGCGTCTACCTCGTAAATCGGCAATGTGACCGATGAACACAGCGAGGACGACTCCTGGAAACGCTGCGGCACCCTGGATTACGCCGATCACGCTACGCGAAACATTAAGGGCATCTGCCATTTCCGGTAGAGCTGGAATGAGAATCGCAAAATTGAGAACACCGACGCTCGTTAGCGCCAATACGAGTGGAAGCAACCGCGATGAACGGCTATTGGACATTCGCGCCAGGCTACTGGCCTCCAAGCAGGCATCGGAGACATGTTTTCGCGATCAAATGATTATCCCCCGATGTAACTCATTTCAACCTTTGGCAGATTGACGATTGCTTCGCTACGGATTTCCGAGTATCGATCGTTACGCTTTTCCCATACTTTGCTGATCAAGCTCATCAATTCTTCGTCGCTCGAACCATCCCGCAAAGGCCTACGCAGATCGATTCCAGACGTCGCGAATAGACACGTATAAAGCATGCCCTCTGCCGAAATACGAGCACGCACACACGAACCACAGAACGGCTGCGAAACAGAGGAGATCACACCAAATTCACCGGATCCGTCGATATAGCCCCATCGTCTTGCAACTTCGCCTGGATATTGCGCCTCAAGCGGCTCGATCTCGTGAGCCGAAGCAACGATATCGACAATCTCAGCTGCCGGGACGACGTCGTTGAGACGCCAGCCGTTGGTATGGCCCACATCCATGTATTCAATAAATCGTACGATATGGCCGGTATCACGGAAATATTCGGCTACGGCAAGCACATCACCATCATTCACCCCGCGTTGTACAACCATGTTGATCTTGATTGGCGTAAGAGCGGCCGCTGCTGCAGCGTCGATTCCTTCCAGGACCCGATCCACCGAAAAGCCAGCATCGTTCATCGCCATGAACGTGGCATTATCAAGAGAGTCGAGACTCACCGAAACCCTATCGAGTCCTGCCACAGCGAGATTCGCGGCATGACGTTCCAATAACGAACCGTTAGTAGTCATCGCGATATCGTCAATTTCTTGGATTCGCGCCAATCGACTTACTAAGTCAACGATGCCTCGACGCATCATTGGTTCGCCTCCTGTGATCCGGAGCTTGGTCACTCCAAGGCGCGAAAACAGGCCGACGATTCGGGTGATCTCCTCAAAGCTCAACAGCGAATCGCGCGCAAGGAACTCCCATTCGCGATTAAAAATCTCCTTAGGCATACAGTACGTACAGCGAAAATTGCAACGATCAGTGACTGAGACACGCAAATCTCTAAGTGGGCGTCCATACTCGTCAGTCAATGCCATTCTGCAAGAGTACCGGAGTATGTGTGCATTAGGTCCATCAAGGTGGTTGTCAGTGGATCTCTTGCCTAGCCAGCGAGATTAAGGAACTCTGCCCGAGTACGGGGATCTTCCCTAAAGGTTCCTCTCATGGCGCTCGTTAGCATGGAACCATCCTGTTTCTGCACTCCACGCATCATCATGCATAGATGCTTTCCTTTGACCACCACAGCCACACCATGCGGCTGGAGAGTGCGCTCCATGGCATCAGCCACCTGGTTAACCATCCGCTCCTGAACTTGAAGCCTTCGAGCGTATAAGTCAAGAATGCGCGCAACCTTCGAAAGTCCGATGATACGTCCTTTAGGTAAGTAGGCCACCGTCGCGCTGCCAAAGAAGGGAAGCAGATGGTGTTCGCACAATGAAAAGAACTCGACTTCCTTGATCAAAATCATCTCTTCGGCACCTTCGGCATCAAAAACTGCGCCATTCACAATCTCATCAAGTGAGGTGGCATAGCCGCTTGTGAGATAATCCATTGCCTTGGCAACGCGAAGCGGAGTGCGTAAAAGCCCTTCCCGTTCGGGATCCTCGCCCATTTCGAGTAACTGCTGGCGCACCAACGCTTCGAAACGTGGCGCGTAAACTTCTCTCTTGTCGTTCCAATCCTCCGAAGAACGTGATCGGTAGGGCCTGCCGAGTACGACCGACTGCACAGGCTGGACACTTTCTCCACTCTGACCAAACTGAGTAGCGATCTCTCTTGCTGTCTGTCCAGTTACTTCATGTTGCCAATCAGGAACGATATCCGCGATGGGGATCGCTACATGAGGTGCCGTGAGAGCAAGAGCGTCCGGCAAGGACCAACCGTCAAAATCGCCTACTACACCTCGGTAATAGGTGAGATCAAGGTCGATGGTCCGAGGGGCGTCAGGATCTTCGGTCCGCTCGCGACCAAGTACGGACTCAATATGTCGCAGAGCGGTTCGAACTTCTGCTGGGTCCAATACAGTTCGCACTTGTACGGCAGCGTTGAAGAACTCCGGAGCATCAGGTGGGCCTCCCACAGATTTACTTTCGAAGAAGCGGCTCACTTTGCGGACTTCTATGTAGCGGTTACGTCGGATAAGCCGTATAGCTTCCGGCAAATTAGATTCCTTCTCGATATTGGACCCTATCGAGATAACCGCATCATTCATGTGCTCGCTACTAGGCATTTCTCAGATAGCTCCTTATAGCTTCTAGCGACTAACGCGAGATCTGTGTATGGAGATTCCCACAGATCGAGCATGGCGTAGCGCTCCCGGCTTCTCAATTCTGATCTCTACTTCCTGGATCCTCGGCTCAGTATCGAGAATCAGATCTGCTAGCTCTTGCGCCAACCGCTCCAGGAGCATCGGCTTACCATTCTCGATATGGGCAATAAGCGCTTTGCTAATAGTTCGATAGTTAGCAGCATCTGTGATGTTATCGCTGACCGCTGCCGAAGAGGTATCGACCCACATGGTCACGTTGGTAATGACCTTCTGAGGATTCAACCGTTCGTCAGGCTTAATTCCGATAATGCCAGTGGCTGAGAGGTCGATTATGTGCAATCTGTCTAGATCCATAGTTTTCAGGCTACTGGCCTCGTATCAGAGTAACCACGGATAACCATCAGACCAGGTGGCCGCCTCCATCTATTCGAACGATCTCGCCAGTGATGTAATCGTTTTCGATGAGAGAGAGAACCGCTTCCGCTACAGGAGCAGTGCCACCGGAACGGCCCATGGGTACTTGCAAGCCCAGCTTTTCGGCATAATCCGCTCCCTGATCTGACGGCGGAAGAATAACTCCTAGAGCTACCGCGTTCACACGTATAGTGGGAGCAAGAGCAAGTGCGGCTGCATACGTGAAAGCATTAAGCCCACCCTTGGCGACAATGTAACTGAAGTGTTTCAAATTCGGTGTTGCTGTCTTGACATCCGTAACGTTGACTACTGAACCTTCGAAATTATGTGGCAACGCTTCAGCAAATGCCTGAGTAAGGAATACTGGCGCGGAAAGCGTCAGATCTTGAGTAGCCCGGAACTGGTCAAACGATACGTCCTGCAATCGGTCCTCGGGAAAGGAGCTCGCATTGTTGACAAGAATGGAAATCGGGCCAAGAGCGTTAGTGGCGTGCTCGATCAAAGCTACTCCAGTACGAGGATCACTGAGATCCATTGACCCCATAGCCACATTCACTCCGTGGCTCTTCGCGAGCGCTTTGGTTTCCTCGGCAAGCGCGATGGAACGGTTGCAATGGATAAAAACGTTGGCACCGACCTCAGCTAGCTTCAAGGTCACTGCCTTGCCGATTCGGTGGGCTCCTCCGGTAACAAGAGCATTGCGGCCTGCGATTTTCATACTCATGAGGCTACCTCGTATCTGTTGTTCACCTTCGATGTAGGTAATTCGCGGCTATCTTTCCACTAGTGAGCAGGCTCGACCCAAAACCCGGACGTTGGATACT
>CAJWGC010000062.1 GCA_913031525.1 uncultured Acidimicrobiia bacterium
GGCATCAGGTCATGTCGCGTCGTTTAGTGACCCACTTGTTGAATGCCGTAGTTGCCATATTCGCTTCAGAGAAGACAAGCTCGAGGATCCTCATCAATGTCCGTCCTGCGGGGAGACTGACGTGTTCACCGAGGCTCGCGAGTTTCAGTTGATGTTTAAGACCAACATGGGTCCGATCGAGAGCGATGAGAACGTTGTATATCTTCGGCCCGAGACTGCTCAAGGAATATTCACAAATTTCGAGAATGTCCGACGAACATCTCGCCTGAAATTACCGTTTGGTATTGCCCAAATCGGAAAGGTTTTCCGCAACGAGATTACACCTGGCCAGTTTGTTTTTCGGACACGAGAATTTGACCAGATGGAATTGGAGTTTTTCTGCCGTCCTGAAGAGGCGGACCATTGGTTTCGCTATTGGCTAGGCGAACGTATGGATTGGTACCTGGGTTTGGGGATGAACGCCGACAACTTGCGACTTCGTCCTCACGAGGAGGACGAACTCTCTCACTATTCGTCGGGTACCGAAGATGTGGAATACCGTTTTCCATGGGGGTGGGACGAACTCGAAGGGATAGCCAATCGTTCCGATTTTGATCTCAAGGCTCATGCAGAACACAGCGGGAAAGATCTTCGTTACTTTGACCAGGAGGCCAACGAACGGTTTTTCCCTTATGTAATTGAGCCGTCGGCAGGAGCGACACGGGCTACTTTCGCACTTCTGATTGACGCGTACCGCGAGGAGGAAGTTTCCGGAGATACCAGAGTTGTACTTCGAATTGATCAGCGGCTCGCTCCGATCAAAATAGCGGTCCTGCCTCTATCTAAGAAGGCTGAGCTAATCGAGATATCGGAGCTGTTGGCGGCGCGCCCCCGACCGAGGTGGACTGTCCAGCACGATGTCACTCAGTCAATCGGTAAGCGCTACCGCCGTCAGGACGAGATCGGTACTCCGGTCTGTGTCACTATCGATTTCGAAACTGTTGATGATCAAGCCGCCACGGTTCGCCACCGTGACACGATGCTACAGGATCGAGTATCTCTCGATCGGATCGAACAATATTTGGTCGATCTGCTTGATTGATCCAGACTATTCGAGCTTTCCCTCTGCTACGAACAGATTCCGGACTAGCGCGTCGACACGTACCAGTGTTCCGCTGAAAGCTACTTTTTCGCCTCGTTGGAAGTTCGTAGCGCTTTCGGGTGACATCCCGACGACAGCGTCAATATCGGTGTTTCCATAGAGGTCATGAGATATGGTCGCGACGGTGACGATGAGTCGTGTATCGCCTTCTACCCCGAGATCTGAACTCTTTCGGATAGGTTCGGCAGATTTAAACGTACCGTTCCATCGCACGATTGCTCCTCGATATTTTTCATCGAAAATCTGTTTGGATTCAAAACTGAGGGTGGAATGACCGAAGAGTTCTTTTGAAAGTGTGGCGGGGTCTGGGGATGACATCAATGATTTAGTAGAGGTAACCGGAGATTGGTTGAGCCTTTCGTTCCATCCACGGACATCAGGATCTGCTGGTATCTGTTTCTCGAGTTTTCGGATTCGATCCTTGGCTCCGGATCTGTCACCGGAAGTTGCCAGAGTGTCAACTTCGAGGAGTTGTTCGTCGATTGAGCCAGAATGTTCACTGTCGAGCGTTCTTATTCTGTCAGCTGCCTCTGCGAGCTCGCCGCGTTGGCGAGCTGCCAGCAAATCCTCCGCGCGCTCATCGGATTGTTGCCCTGCAAGGATTCCAGCGGTGTCTGTGAGTCTTCGCACAGTGGATACGAGAGTGTCTCTTGACTTCTCTAGGCCGTTCGTCCGGTAGCTGAGCTTGTTGTTGGTGATCCGTATATGAGGGTAGGAAGCTCCAGTACGGAGTAATGCGTCGCGACGTCGTGGATTGAGCCACGATCGCATGGCGGATGGATCGCTTGTCTTGACTTCGAAGGCCTCGTCGAAGTGGGAATCGCTGATTTTAGCGTCCTGAGCGCCGAAAAATTTTTTCACCGAGGTAAATCCAGTTTGTTTGGTGAGACGAAAATAGAATTCGAGGGAGGGGTATATCACCCAGTATCGGGTGAAGTTTTGAGTGCTCTTCCCGTTCCCGTATAGGTGTGTCTGTTCGCGGAACACATCAACGAAGACCGAGAGGTCTCCAAGATTTCCGGTCATTTCGGGACGACCGAATCTTTTCAATGTGAACGTAAGGCCCAGCTCATCTGCCACATTTGCCCACATTGCCGACGCTTCTTTGACGCGGCGGACTGAGAAGACAATGACAAGCGCGACGAGTACGAAACCAAGCCCTACTCCTAAAGAAATGAGGATATCCATATCGCTACTCTATTTCCTTTACTTCCGGGTGCGAGCTTTCCGCTTCTACACTCGCAGCGTGGCCTACCCCAGAGACGAGATAGACCAGGTTCGAGAGAGGGCTGATCTTGTCGAGCTAGCTTCCGAGATCACGAAGGTGAAGAAGTCGGGCCGCTCGGTTATGGCAGTCTGTCCGTTCCATCAAGAAAAAACTCCATCGCTTTCAATCGACGGTCCCCGCGGGCTGTATCACTGTTTCGGCTGCGGCAAGAGCGGAGACGTCTTTCGCTGGGTGCAGGAAACTCAGGCGATTGACTTTCGAGAGTCAGTAGAGTTTTTGGCACGGCGAGTCGGAATCGACCTCACTGAAGATCCTTCTGCCGGCAGGCGCCGAGGTCGTCGGGACCGGCTCATCGAGGTAAACGTGGCTACTCGAGACTTTTACCTTGAGCGGTTGAAGAGAGCAGATGACGCTGCCAACGCTCGGAGTTATTTACGCTCTCGAGGCTACGACGCTGACGTAGTAGACGAGTTCCAGATCGGTTACGCGCCGCCAGCCTGGGACGAGCTAACCCGTCATCTTAAGCAACGCGATTTTGACGAGGAGCTTTTATACGCGGCTGGCGTTTCGCAACGTAGTAGCAGGGGTCGACCTATCGATCGATTTCGTGGTCGGGTCATTTTCCCGATCGGCGATCTTCGTGGCGATCTGGTCGGATTTGGTGCCAGGCGATTGGACGGAGACGGACCGAAATATCTCAATACGAACGAGACGCAGATCTACCACAAGTCGCGATTGCTCTACGGTCTTGATCGCGCCAAAGGGTCAATCGTGTCGGGTGGAGAGGCTGTAGTGGTCGAAGGATATACCGACGTCATTGGTTTTCATCTCT
Organism: uncultured Acidimicrobiia bacterium; assembly: GCA_913031525.1. Lineage (GTDB taxonomy): Bacteria > Actinomycetota > Acidimicrobiia > Spongiisociales > UBA5794 > CAJWGC01. The sequence goes on from CAJWGC010000062.1 coordinate 3,202, forward strand.
CAGGTATGCCGGTAGCAGTAGCGACTTGTGGCACGGCTCTGGGGGAGGATCATCTCGGTTTACTGCGTCGATTCACGGAGCGAGTGGTACTTGCTTTCGATTCTGATGAGGCAGGAGCTGGAGCGGCATTAAGAGGTTTTGAGCACTCGATACCGGGCGATCTGGATTTTCGAGTTGCCATTCTTCCCGAAGGACGTGACCCGGCTGATCTTGTGCGCGATGGCGATGCATCTCATCTCGTGAAATCAGTAGAACAATCGATCCCTTTACTCCAGTTCCGTTTGGAGAAAGAATTGGAGCGATTCGATCTTGACGAGGCGGAAGCTCGTGGTCGTGCCGCGGGAGCAGCAGCTTCTCTTGTCGCGCTTCATCCCAATTCCGTGGTACGTCACGAGTATGCGGTGTTGCTTTCTAGACGAACCGGAGTGGATCTTCAGGTCATCGCAAATGCAGTAGAACGAGCGCGGAGACGTGTAGCCGACGGTCGCAGTCACGAGATAGGAGTTTCGCAGCCGCGCAAATTGTCCGGTTCCGAAAAAGCTGAACAAGAGCTATTGAGGGCGTTGCTTGCTAATCAAATCGGCTGGAGAGACGCCGGGGTGGAGCCGGATCTTTTCGTCGATGGGCTACATCGTTCTGCTGTCGATATTTTATGGCCGGCGCTGGAGACGACACCGGAGGGACGTGCTCTTGATTTGGGTGGGCTGATCGGTGAAGACAACAGCGAAGCGGGCAGCTTGTTGCGAAGACTGGCTTTTGATGACCGCCCGTTTCCCGATATGGCCGATTTAGTCAATTCGATAAAGGTTGGAGAGCTACAGCGTCGGATCAATATCCTGAAGCGTCGAATAGAGGATATCGATCCCGATGTCGATTCAGAGGCTTATTCAGCTTTGTTCACGGAGTTGATCGTGTTAGAGCGACGTCGTCGTGAGATGCGGAGCGATGAGTGAAAAACCCCGAGGATGGAGCTATCGCAGCGCTTATCAAGCGCGGATCCCAGCGTGGTTTTCTCGTCATGACCGAGATTCAGCAGGAATTAGAAGACTCGGAGGCAGAGCCAGAGGCGTTTGACAAGGCAATCATCGCCTTGCGCGAACGAGAAATTGCGATCCGAGAGGATTCGCATGACGCACTGGCAGCGACTGCTTTAAGCAAGGACGAGTTCGTGAATGTATCGGATCCGGTGCGGATGTACCTTCAAGAGATTGGTCGTTATCCACTGTTGACCTCGCAGCAGGAAGTAGAGCTGGCGATGCAGATGGAGGCCGGTTCTCGCGCAAGGGATAAGTTAAGGGACAACGAAAAACTGTCGACAGGCGAACGCATGATGCTGGAAGGATCTGATCAGCTAGCCGATCGTGCTCGTGGGCGCCTCGTTGAAGCCAATCTTCGTCTTGTCGTTTCGATCGCTAAGAAGTACGTCGGTCGAGGATTATCGATGCTTGATCTCGTTCAAGAAGGCAATCTTGGACTGATTCGAGCCGTCGAGAAGTTCGACTATCGAAAGGGTTTCCGATTCTCGACTTATGCCGCCTGGTGGATTCGGCAAGCTGCGATTCGAGCGCTTGCCGACCAGGCTCGTACGATCCGTGTACCGGTCCATATGGTCGAGACGATCAACAGGTTGGCGAGAGTTCAGCGACTGCTTATGCAGGCACTAAATCGAGAGCCCACTATTGGAGAGATTGCGTCCGAGATGGAGATGGCGCCCGAGAGAGTTTCGGAGCTACGTCGCATAGCGCAAGATCCAGTATCTCTCGAAATGCCTCTCGGCGAGGAAGAGGACGCGACTCTCGGCGATTTTGTTGAGGACACTGAAGTGGAGGTTCCTGTCGAAGCGGCTTCTTTCAGGCTACTCCAAGAGTACCTTTCGTTGGTCTTGGAAGGACTGAATGATCGTGAGCGGCAGGTATTGGTCATGCGTTTCGGACTTGCAAACGAAAAAATCCATACTCTGGAGCAGGTTGGGAAGCATTTCAAGGTCACCCGGGAGCGTATTCGTCAGATCGAAACTAAGGCGCTCGCGAAATTACGACAGCCAGCGCGAGCCAAGCATCTCGAGGGCTATCTCGAAGACAGTTGAGTCGTCTAGTCCGCTTTTGTTCGAATCAATGTGCTCGCCTCGCTGAACTGGTCGCCTATAGCTTGGCGGATTCTTTCGGTACTGGACTCAGCAAGTTCTCTTGCTTCGTCGACGATCTGACGGATAGATGGATGTCCGGCGATCGAGCAACAGAAATTGAGTATCTGTTCGTACCGTTGTTTCCCGGCCTTAGCGCCTAAAACGTACCCAACCGTAAATCCGACCACGAGTGAATTGCGAAATTTCATGGTTCTATTGTGGCACCTGACGTTCCGAATTGGACGGAGCCGTTGAGTGCTGTCCTAGTCTTACTGTCCAGTTACTTCATCCGGGGTAGCTCAATCGGCAGAGCAGTGGACTGTTAATCCATTGGTTGGGAGTTCGAGTCTCCCCCCCGGAGCTTCGTTATTTTTAGCGGGGAACAGAAGGTGCGACTTTGTCAGCTAGTAATCAGGAAATCGTTACTGAGATTTTGGGTGGAGTGTGGGCCCCATCATGCACTCCTATCACTGAGGAAGGGTTAATCGACAATGCTCGACTTGTTGGGCACATTCATCGCCTCTTAAGTTCCGGTTGCCGAGGAGTCGTTTTGTTCGGAACGACAGGGGAGGGAACATCGTTTTCGGTGGCCGAGCGCACTGCCGCACTTGAGGCGGTGGCTCATAGTGGCATCGGCGCAGATCAGATGATGGTGGGGGTCGGGTTTCCTTCGATTGCAGACACGGTTTCCCTGTGCCGCAACGCACTCACTATCGGGTATTCGAATCTGCTTGTGCTGCCTCCTTTTTATTACAAGACCGTCGAGACCGTGGGTCTCTTTCGTAGTTTCGCTGCGGTGATTGATGGCATCGATGATGAATCTGCTCGCATCTATCTCTATCACATTCCTTCGGTCTCTCAAGTCCCTGTAAGCGGTGAACTCATTGAACGACTTCTGAACTCTTATGGGAAAACGGTGGTTGGCCTAAAGGACAGTTCTGGGGACATCGGCCACACCCGGAGCTTGATGCGGTTGTTCCCTGATCTGGCGGTCTTCTCTGGGAGTGAGGCGTCGTTGTTGCCTCTCTTGCAAGATGGAGCGAAAGGGTGCATCTCGGCACTTGCCAATGTCAACGCACCTGCAATCAGCGAGGTATATGATCTGTGGTCTGTCGGGGATTCTCAGGCAGCTGCTGACGTTCAGAAAAGTGTCAATAAATTCGGC
>CAJWGC010000063.1 GCA_913031525.1 uncultured Acidimicrobiia bacterium
AAATCCATGGTTATAGCGTAGTCTTGAAAAGGCGAATTCGAGGAAGCCTCTCCCCAACGCAGTGATCCCGCTAGATTCTCGGCTATGACACCGATCCGATTTTGGGAAATTTTCAAATCATGCATTTGACCACTGCGATGCTGGCTGATTCAGCTCAAGTCCAGGGAGGCAAGCTGTTTGTCCTGGGAGGGGGCTTCGACACTATTACGACGCGTTCGCTTCCGGTAGTTCATCGGAGCCTTGCTGTGGCGCTTGTCGCTGTCGTTTCTCCTGAGGAGAGGCATAGAGATCTCGTGATTACGGTAAATCTGGTCGGAGAAGACGACGAATCGATCGGAGTCGAAGCGAAAGGACGATTACGTGTGGGGGCTCCCCCCAATCTTCCGCCTGAATCGTCGAGTGTCGTGCCGATTGTTACTCCCTTTTACAACGTTCGTTTCAAAGAGGCCCAAAAGTACGGATTCGTTGTCGGTTTCGAAGGTGAAGAATTGGCAAGGGTGGCGTTTCGCGTGATGTTAGTTTCAAGCTAGTGCATCGATAACCCAGTGATGACGATTCCGAATCTGGTTTCGCTTACTCGGATTGCACTTGTTCCAGTCTTTCTTTGGTTAGTTCTTGTGGAAAAAAATCCGGTTGGCGGGGGGTGCTTGCTAGTGCTGATCGGATCAACCGATTGGATTGACGGATACTTGGCGAGACGTATGAACCAGGCAAGCAAAATAGGAGAGTTTCTTGATCCGCTAGCCGATCGCCTGGCAGTTGCAGCCGCTGTTTTCGCTGGGTTGCTTGAGGGCGTTCTGCCTTTGTGGCTGGGCTGGCCAATAATCGTTCGCGAATCCCTTATAGGCGGGGGAGCGCTGTTCCTCGTAATGCGAACAGGCACCAAGCTACAGGTGCGCTGGTTGGGGAAAGCATCGACGCTAGCGCTTTATGTCTCGGTTGCATGGTTCTACCTTTCCTTCCATGACTTCACGCTGGGCCGCGTTATAGCGTATACCAGTGGGATTCCCGGACTCGTGGGTTATTACACAGTCGGATTCCAATACTTTGGAGATTTACGCCGGGAACTTACTGAAGGGGGCACTGTTCTTGGAAGTAAGCTCTCTAGAGATAGGTGAGATCGGAGAAAACGTGGAATTATCAGGCAGTTTTCGCTATGCGGAAACCCATGAATGGGCCAAACGCGAGGAAGACGGTTCGATTCGAGTGGGAATTAGCGATTTCGCGCAGGCCCAACTCGGCGACCTTGTATTTGTCGAATTGCCGGATCTTGATATTCAAATCGAACGAGGTGAAGCATTTAGCGAAGTCGAATCTACGAAGTCAGTCTCGGAGATTTATGCTCCTATTTCCGGACGTGTTGTGGCGCGAAATGAGGCTCTGTTAGAAACACCTGAGCTGATAAACAGCGATCCATACGGCGATGGATGGATCGTGGCGATCTCGCCAGAGGAGGATGAAAATATAGACCATCTTCTTAGCTCTGCTGAATATGAGGCGACTCTCGAGTAGCCAAACCCTTTCAAGTCTCAACCTTTAGTTGAGACCGCGCTACCATTTGTGAGATGGAAACCGATCAAGATCCGACGATCTCTCATGAACCGGCTATTCAGAGCGGTTCTGAAATTGGCAACGCGCGAATTGCCGGTAGTTTTAGCTACGCCCTGATCATAGATCGTGGCCCTAGCGCGGGTCTGACGTATGTACTCGGAGATGGTGAGACGTTGGCGGGGAGATCTGATGACGCTGATATTTTCCTCGACGACGTTACCGTCTCACGCCGCCATGCGCGCTTCCTCAACGAAACAGGGATGCTTTTGATAGAGGATCTTGGATCGACCAATGGAACTTATATCAATTCGGAACGCGCCGACCAAGCATTACTTAAGCCTGGGGATGAGGTGTTTATAGGGAAGTTCCGTATGAGAGTGGTTAGCGGAGATGAGTGACTCTGATAAGGCTCTCAGTATCGGTGAAGTCATCAACGAATTGCGACCAGAATTCCCTGGTCTGACAGTCTCAAAGATCAGGTTTTTAGAGAGCCAGGGTCTTGTTTCTCCCGAGCGAAGCAGCTCTGGCTACCGAATGTTTGTCTCAGAGGATGTCAAACGAATCCAGTATGTTCTTCGCGAACAACGTGATCATTTTGTCCCCTTGAAGGTGATTAAATCAAAGCTCACTGCTTGGGAACGTGGAGAGGAAGTGACCGCGGAGCCAGAATCCGGACCTCCACCGGAGACATATCTCACGGGATCCGACGTTTCTTTAACTAGCGAGGAGTTGAGTCGATCTTCGGGGCTCGACCGATCGCAGATCCGCGAACTTATTGATCAAGGGGTGCTGGTTCCTCGGGATTTGCCAGGGGGTAAGCAAGTATTCCGGGACGACGATGTGGCTATTGCTCGCGCTAGTTGTCGATTACTAGCAAGGGGATTCGAAGGACGGCATTTGCGTGTTTTGCGCTTGGCGGCCGATCGTGAAACTGATCTTCTGTCTCAGCTGGTTGGTCCATTGATGCGCCATCGAAACCCAGATAATCGGCGTCGGGCTGCAGAAATTCTTGCTGATTGTGCACAGGCCGGATCGCAGCTTCAAGAAGGTATTGTTCGCTCCAGGCTTCGGCGATTGCTTGAGGGATGATGCGATCTAAGGTCGCTTCTTTTGCTCTTTCAGCCGTACTCGTTCCATCAATGTCTGTGCCACGTATCGTGTCAGAGGAATTCATTCCGGATCTTCCTACTCTGAGCGCACGATCCTGGGTGTTATTTGATGCCGATGCAGGGGTGACGCTGGCTTCTCATAACGCAGATCAATCACGACCGATGGCCTCGGTGACCAAGATAATGACCGCAATCGTGGTGATGGAGAACGCCGCTCTCGACGAATCGGTACAAGTTTCTAGACGCGCTGAGGCGATCGGAGAGTCGGAGATAGGCTTGGTGGTAGGTGAATCCTGGTCTGTGGCGGAGCTGTTGACGGCAACCATGGTCCGCTCCGGAAACGACGCGGCCATGGCGCTTGCCGAACACGTCGGCGGCAGCGTGGAAGAATTCGCAGGCATGATGAACGATAAGGCTGAGCAACTAGGCCTCGATAACACACGTTTCAAGAATCCCCACGGCCTGGATGAAGCCGGGCACTACGCGACCGCCAATGACCTTGCGGTGATTGCACAGGCCGCGCTTAAGCATCCTTTTCTGGTGCGTCTCGGCCGGACTGTAAGAGTTGAACTGCGTCCAGGTCCTAATGGAGAATCCCGTTTAGCGAAGACAACAAATAAATTGCTCGGGGCTTATCCGGGGGTCGTAGGACTCAAGACAGGATTCACCAATAAAGCCGGGCTTGTCCTTGTCTCTGTACTCGAGCGGAATGGCCGAAGGCTTATAGCCGTGGTAATGAAATCCTCTAACCACTTCAAGGACAGTCGTGAGTTACTCGAATGGGGAGCCCGTACACCAAGTTTGAAGGATCGTTTCGTTGCTCCTTTGCTCACTTTAGAAGAAGAGCAAGGAGCGGATGGAGGACCGCTCGATGGATTTTCCGAACTCGAAAAGGCTCGCCTTTCCGCTGTGCAAGATATTCCCACAGGGAACTGGGTAACGACATCGTTTCGCACGACAGATCTCGGACGAAATATCGAAACATGGTTGCGTTCGATCCTACCGGTAACTCTAGGAGGGGCCGGATGAACGAGACATTTGTGGAAGTAGTCGCCGAGTCTCGGTTAATGCGTCGTATTGCAGAGCTGGGAAAGGAGATCAGTGCTGACTACGCGGGGAGACGTCCTGTCGTGTTGGGGGTTCTCAATGGTTGTTTGCCGTTTATCGCCGACCTTGTCCGGAGTATGCCAGGGCCAATGGAAATCGAGTTCTTGTCGTTGACGAGATTCGGAGAGGAGGGTCGAGTATCGATAGCCATGGATACGACGACACCTCTTCAAGGACGCCACGTATTGATCGTCGAAGACATCGTTGATACAGGACTGACGCTTGCATCGTTAAGACGTATGATCGAAATCCGAGATCCGGCTTCCGTAGCGACTGTGGCTCTTTTGGACAAGGTCCCGAGGCGAATTATTGAGATTCCAATCGAGTACCGAGGGTTTGAGATCGGAGATGAGTTCCTACTCGGCTACGGTCTTGATTGGGAGGGCCAGTACCGAAATCTGCGATCCCTTTGGGCGGTTACCGACCTAAGTGTTCTAAAGCGCGATCCCTATGCATTAAATCAGGAAACTGCGACTACGGGAGAAGGGTTCGGGGCTCGGTGATAGGCTGATCACATGGATGACCAAGTCGCCATGGATATCGTTGGTGTTCGTATCGAGCTTCCGACCAACACCCCGATCCTTCTGTTGCGCGAACGAAATGGCAAGCGTTTTCTTCCCATTTGGATAGGCCCTAACGAAGCAGCTGCGATAGCTTTAGCCCTCCAAGGAATCGAACCTGAACGACCCATGACACATGATCTCTTGAAGGTTGTAGCTGAGCAACTCGGTGCTGAAGTGGATCGGGTAGTTGTTACTGAACTGAGAGAAGGAACGTTTTTTGCCGACTTGGTGATGCGTCAAGGTGATGAGATAGTTGCCGTTTCGACGCGTCCTTCCGATGCCATTGCGCTAGCAACTCGAACACGATCTCCTGTATTTGCCTCTCGAGCTGTGCTCGATGAGGGCGGTGTCGAGATACACGATGATTCCCAAGAAGAAGAGATCGAACGTTTTCGTGAGTTTCTGGACGACATCACCGCGGAGGATTTCGAATCTGGCTCGGCGTAATCGAACGCCGGAAATGTACAGTGTCTTTACAGAAGTGTCTTTTCGTAAGGTTGAGTTATCCACATCAATTGTTGACAACGTTGTGTCGGCAGGTCTAGTTTCACGGTCGTAGTTCGGCATGCGAAATTACGCATGTGTAAGCTTCACCGCGAAGGAGGCCTGCTGTGGCAGAGTCAATCGGAGATTTGGGTGGCTACCGCGCACCGCAGGTTTGTAATCTCGTCGGCATTACGTATCGCCAGCTCGACTATTGGGCACGCACCAATCTCATCTTGCCGTCTGTTCAAACGGCACAGGGGAGCGGTTCGCAACGCCTCTATTCATTCAGTGACATTGTCCAGCTGAAAGTGGTGAAACGACTGCTTGACGCTGGTATGAGCTTGAAGAAGATTCGTACAGCAATGGACATTCTTCGAGAGCAGCTTCAAAGCAACTCTCCTCTTTCTGGAGTTACCTTACTCAGCGACGGCATCACTATTTACGCAGCACATAGCCCTGATGACGTGGTTGACGTCTTCCAAAGAGGCCAGGGCGTCTTCGGCATCGCAGTGGGCCCTGTTCAGCAGGAACTAGAAGGCGAAATTCTTAAACTATTCCCTAACGAAGCTTCTCCCGTGGGTGAGGTACCCGGAGTGGAGGCTCAGGCAACCTGACAGAACACGATAAAGCCCCGCTCCTTGCTGGAGGAGTGCTGTTCGCTCACGAGAGCGAGAAACAGTTCGCCCAACTCCTCGACTTCTATGAGATTGAATGGGAGTATGAGCCAACCGAGTTCGCGCTGGAATGGGACGAGTCGAAAACGCCGACGAAATACTTCCGACCTGATTTCTATCTTCCAGACGAAGACCTTTATATAGAAATCACCACGATGAATCAGAAACTTGTAACGAAGAAGAATCGGAAGGTACGCCAACTCCGGAGCCTCTATCCGGAAATTCGCTGCAAAGTGTTCTACCAACGTGACTATTTGCATCTTTTGGTCAAATATGGTCTGGAAGAACCTGATGATCAAGATCTTCCGGAGGTGCCGCACCGAATTCCAGGGCCTTTTCAGATCTATGATCTAGGCGAAAGAGAGAAGGAGAATCTTGATGATCTCGCGGCCGGGTAGGCCTGGCTAGGCTCGATACTTCGCTAGAGCGAGCCGGAGGATCCATGCCCGTTACACCTTTATTAGCTATTCATGAGGACCTGGGCGCTCGATTGACCGATTTTGGTGGATGGCAAATGCCGCTCCAATACGACGGGGTGATCTCGGAGCACATGGCTGTTCGAAACAAAGCCGGTGTTTTTGATATCAGCCATTTAGGCCGTTTTGCTGTTTCGGGGCGGGGATCAACAGATTTGCTGCGGTCGCAGCTCTGCAATGACATTACAAAAATAGGACCTGGAAGAGCCCAGTACACGATGGCACTCAATTCCGATGGTGGTGTCGTTGACGACGTTATCTCCTGGTGTATCGGCGAGGACCAGTACTGGATAATCCCGAATGGTGTGAATTCCAACAAGGTGATGAATCCTTTTATCTCTGCAGCGCCTGACAGTGTGAACATCACAGAAATGCGAGAAGGCACGGTGTTGCTCGCAATCCAAGGCCCTTCCTCAACAGCAATCTTGAAGGAAGTACTGGGATTAGTCCCAAAACGTTTTCGCGTAGAGAAAGGAGAGTTCGGTGGTGTTCCTTGCTGGGTTGCTGGA
>CAJWGC010000064.1 GCA_913031525.1 uncultured Acidimicrobiia bacterium
AGCTGATGAGCTAGATCGGCCATGTCGTTGTTCTCATATCGGAATCTCTTTGCTTTGCACAGACGAACTCCGTCGATAATTGAAGCGTGATTGAGAGAGTCGGAAATGACCGCGTCCTCCTCGCCAAGGATCGTCTCAAACAAGCCAGCGTTGGCGTCAAAGCAGGAGGAATACAAGATCGTATCGTCGGTTCCAAGGAAGCTACTGATCTCTGTTTCTAATTCCTTGTGAACATCCTGAGTACCGCAAATAAATCGAACCGATGACATCCCGTAGCCATAACGTGAAGTAGCTTGAGCCGCCGCTTCAACGAGTGCTGGATGGTTGGCCAACCCGAGATAATTATTAGCGCAGAAATTAATCACCTCTCGACCATCTTCAAGGGTGATAACAGCTTGCTGCGGAGAAGCGATCGTTCGTTCCTCCTTGAAGAGGCCCGCGCCCCGCAAGGCATCAGTTTCATCAGCAAGGTATTCAAGAAATTGTTGGTTCACAGAACTCCCCTACGAACAAGCCTATCTCAAGAAAAATTTCGATTCATGAGCCGTCCGTATTCCATAACGGACCAGACTGGCTAATTGAATCGGCCAATGCAATCACACCTTGCTCGAGATCAGCTTCGCTGATGGTAAGCGCCGGGGCAATCGTGGTTACATCGCTGACCACGGAATTGTTGTGATGCATTGTTCGAGAAAGAAAACCTCGGCTCCACATGGCTTTCGTGATCGCTGCCGAGATGCCGGATACGGCCGAGAAACGACCCTGAGGGTTATCCGCAGGAACGTATTCAAGGCCGCGGAAAAGTCCCATACCTCTCACGTCACCTACCCAAGGCAAGCCCGATAGATAATCAGTAAGCCAGACCTCAAGTAGCTCGCCTTTTCGAGCGGATCCTTCGATCAGGTCGTTCTGTTCGATGATGTCAAGAATGGCTATTCCGATAGCACAAGCCTGCGCACTACCACTGTACGTATGGACTTCGGCCATCTTGCGATTCTCCGCGCCAATAGTCTCAGCAATGAAATCGCGGACCAAAGTCGCTCCAAGTGCAACGTAGCCGCCACCCAGTCCTTTCGACAACGTTGTGATGTCAGCGGACACGTCCCAGTGATCCAAGCAAAGAAATCGTCCCGTACGCCCCATCCCAGTAAGAACCTCGTCAACGATGAAGACCACCCCATAGCGATCGCAAATCTCCCTCACTCGCATCCAGTAACCAGGGGGAGGCACAGCCATACCGGTGGAAAGAGCTATCGGCTCTGCGATAAAAGCTGCTACCGACTCCGGACCTTCGCTTTCAATCGCGACAACGAGCGCATTAGCAGCTTGAATGGCAACTTCTTCAGCTGATAGACCTCGATATGGGCCCCGGAATGAAACGGGAGCCATCACCTTACGCGAGCCAAAAAGGTATGGCTCGTAGTCACGATTGATGTCCCATCTACCCGTCATGGATAACGCCGCGGCGGTTGCTCCGTGATAACTGGGGTAAAGGCTGATGATTTTCCATCGATCGGGTTCACCCCGGGCCAGGTGATATTGCCGGGTGATACGCATTGCGATCTCGTTTGCTTCGCTTCCTCCGGAACTAAATACCACACGATCGATGCCCTCAGGCGCCAGCGAGGTAAGACGGTATGCGAGTTCTTCCTGCGCAGGGGTAGTAGCACCTGTGGTATGCGCATATGAGATCTTCCCGACTTGATCAACCATTGCCTTTGCCACCGCGTCGCTTCCCTGTCCAATGATTGCTGCTCCTGAAATCCCACTCGTCAGGTCGATAAGCTCTGTTCCTTCTGCATCTCGTATGCGGTAGCCGTCAGCATGAACGAACACGGGATACTCATCGTTGGGACTTCGATAGAAGATGGCAGAGGGTCGAACAGTTGAATCAGTCACGAAATCTCCGCTTGGTCTCGCTTCGAGATCAATTCGGAACGCAGAGAATCATCGGTGGCTGCGTCAATTGCTGTCCAAGCCAATGCTTTCGCTCCATCGATTACTGCCTGATCAGCAGCCGGTCCAGCAGCAGCATCAGCAAACCCCGGCTGATGATTGACCGCCGGAAGCGAACCTATTCCTATGAACGGATGCAGCGATGGGACCTCCAGCGACACATTCCCCATATCAGTAGAAACCGGCGGTACAGCGCTACCGTAAAATGAACGACCAAGCTCAATCGCGTTCTTCTTATAGGCACGACCTAGCCCGGTATGATGATCTAGATGAGCATAGGTAGGTGTCGGTCTGTCAATATTCAGCGCCGCGCCCGCTGCTAGCGCTCCGGCTTCGAAACAAGCTACGACCCGGTCTCGAACACCCTCGATAAGATCAAAGTGGGGCGTCCGAACCATGTATGACGCCTCAGCAAAAGCCGGCACAATGTTGGCAGCAGATCCAGCTTCCTGCACGATGCCATGAACCCTTGCCGAATTCGGTAGATGCTGCCGAAGTAACCCGATACCGACTTGAGCGACCACCATGGCATCGGCCGCATTGATACCCTCTTCCGGAAACGCCGAAGCATGGGCTTCTCTACCTTCGTACTGCACCGTCATCCAATCTAGGGCGAGCACCGGAGGATCCAGTACATCGTAAGGGGCTGGGTGCACCATCATCGCCGCATGCGCCGCTGAGAACGCTCCCGCTTCAAGCAAAGCGATCTTCCCTCCGCCGCTCTCCTCAGCGGGGGTTCCCATGAGTACTACCTGTAGACCAAGATCGTCGGCTATCTCGGCGAGGCCAAGCGCAGCGCCAACTGAAGCCGACGCGATCACATTGTGACCACATGCATGCCCAATACCTGGAAGCGCATCGTATTCGGCGCATATCACCATCTGGAGAGGGCCTTCGCCGCGACTTGCCCATATTGCTGTAGGCAGTTCGGCATATCCAACCTCAACCTCAAAGCCATTTCCTGCAAGGAGCGCCGCCACCTTTGTAGCGGCATGGTGCTCCTCAAAAGCCGTTTCCGGATCTGCGTGGATCTCGTGACTGAGATCAATAAGGTATTGGACCGACTCGTCGACGGTTTTGGCCGCAGTCTCCTTTGGGTTCATTTTTGCTCCATGGTTAAGACCATGTGATTGTATGCATTCCAAAATGGCTGCAGAAAATAACTTCGCAACTTCGCGCGCGAGCTCTCCGAATGCATCACCTCTGCGAGCACCTCATCAAATTCCAAGCCGCTCGGCTAATTCGACTCGCCAATGCGCCGAGTCACCTAGCATGAGCTGGGAGGATTTCGCTCGCTTGAAATAAAGATGAGCATCGTGCCCCCAAGTGAATCCGGTCCATAGGCGACCCCGCTTCGAGGAATCGGCGCACTGCGTCACTTAGAATTTCTTGATCCGCTGTGAAAGAAAAATTCATATCAGCTGTCCCTCACAATCGGTCGACGGAACAAGCCGTAATCTTCCTATCAACAACGTGGGCCCTTTCGAAGGGATTGGAGAGCACGAGCACTCTGGCATGATTCGCTGCGATATCAGACTCCTTGCCGCCGCAGCGACCGCCGCGACTTTCTCATTCCAGCTCGACGACAACAATGAAAGCGTACAAGCTGTCGTACATTCTCCTTGCGTCGATTATGGCAGTCCATCGTTTCGAAAGAGAGCGAGTCTCAGTAAAGTCCGCGCATGAGTAAAGACACCTCGACGACAACAAACCGCCACATAATCGCCGACGCCTTTGTAACATCGTCCGGGAAAGCCCAGCTGATCGGCAGCAGGTGCTCACGTTGCGAAACGTACACATTCCCGAAAAGCTTTACGTGCCCCAATCCTGTATGCGATGGCAGCGATATCGCAACAGCGGAGCTCTCTCATAAAGGACGTCTGGCGAGTTTTACGATCATCCATTACCCGCCGCCGCCGCCATATGTTGCCCCCGACCCATTCGAACCCTTCGCTATTGGTGCGGTTTCCTTCGCCGAAGGTATTCAAATCATCGGCCCCATGACAGACTGTGATCCCTGGGATCTGACAATGGGGATGGAAATCGAGACCGTTGTAGAGCCCTATTACACAACCCGAGACGGAGTATCCGTGATCGGATGGAAGTTTCGCCCCGTATCTGAGGAAAGAGAATGAGAGACGTCGCTATCGCCGGCGTCGGGTTACATCCCTGGGGAAAATTCCCTAATAAAAGCTGGGTACAGATGGGTGCTGAAGTCGCAGTAGAGGCTGTGGCGGACGCCGGACTTCAGTGGATCGACATTCAGGCCATGGTTGCTGGATCGATGCAATGGGGTGGGAGCACCGGCATGAGAGCAGGAAATACGCTTGCCGCCGCTCTCGGCGAAACTGGAATCCCGATCGCAAACATCAATAACGCTTGCGCTTCCGGAGGCTCGGTACTCCGCAGCGCCTGGCTGATGATTGCCGCTGGGATACACGATGTTGTGCTTGCCATTGGAACCGATAAGTCGCCGAAAGGTTTCTTTCCTAGCGTACCCATTCTCTCTGAAGAACCAGATGAGCCAGTCGATATGCTTCGGTGGTATTTGGGACTCCCCAATCCGGGTTACTGGGCTCTCGAGATGAAGAAAAGAATGGCTACCCATGGTTCCACTGAAGAGCATCTGGCCAAGGTAAAGGTCAAAAACTCTCGTCACGGTTCACTTAACCCGTATGCGCGATATCGCAAAACCTTTACCATCGAAGAAGTTCTGGCATCGCCGATGGTCTGCGACCCGTTACGGTTGTATGAGATATGCGCTACAAGCGATGGAGCTGCTTCGGTGTTGCTGACATCGGTGGATTACGCAAAACGCAGCAGCATCCCAATGGTCAAGCTCGCAGCGTGCTCCTTGTCTAGCGGTCAGTTCGGTGATCCAACGATGAGGATTCCGTTGCTGAGCGCCGTATCTGATGAAAGGGCTACAGCACCGCTTCTTTCCGAGAGCAAAATCGCTGCCGAAATGGCTTATACGCAGTCAGGATTGGGCCCAGAAGACATCGACTTCGTCGAACTACCAGACAACAGCTCATGGCACGAGCTTCAGTATCTCGAAACAATGGGATTTTGCGAACCAGGCGAGTCCGAAAAACTGCTCGATGACGGAGTGACCAGCCTTGGCGGAGATTTACCCGTTTGCCCCAGCGGAGGTTTCTCTTCCTTCGGCGAGGCGACAATGGCGCAAGGACTGCTACAAGTCGTCGAGGCCACGTGGCAATTACGCGGTACTGCTGGGGACCGACAGGTTGAAGGAGCTCAGATTGCAATGACGGAAGTCTACGGAGCCCAGGCCAACAACTCAGCTTGCATCCTCACAACTTGACACATCCACAGATTCTGGTCAGGAACGGCTCGCGAGCAACTGCTCCCCTACCTTTGTTGCACTGCCAGCAACCCCACCTAAACCAACCTGACTCTGCAATACCCGCCGGTAGTAAAGATGCAATCCGTACTCCCAAGTAAATCCAGTACCTCCATGGATTTGAATCGAATACTCGATCGTTTCTCGTACCAACTTAGGCACCGCGTACGCAAGAGCTACACCAAGATCATCAATGTCGTCGCCGGAAGCAGCATTCGCTACAAGTAGAGAAACCGCTGATCTCGCAAGCTCGGTCCGCATCTTCATTTCGGCAAGCATATGAGAGACGGCCTGAAACTTGGTGATCGGCTTCCCAAACTGCTTACGAGCAGAAGCATGATCGAGAGTCAGATCAAGAACAGCTGTCGCTGCTCCAACCAGTCCAGCTAATTCGACAAGCCGCCAACGCTGCCACCAATTGAAGGAATAATCACCATCAAAACATCGTGATGACGGCAAGATCACATCCACCGTCAAACGATGGGCCCCCTGGCCTCTGTCCAACGCTACGGCCGATTCAACGAACACGTCGTCCCCAACAAGTGGAACAACAGCTGCGGCTTCCGGGGTAACAATGACGGCATCAGTGGCGCCAGGTGACAGCCAAACCATCATCTGCTCCAACTGAACCCTGATTCTGTTGCCAACTGGCTCTAGAACAAGGCCGCTTTCTGCGGCGCGGCCGCCGCCAACCCCTTCACCTACAAGTAGCAAATCAAGACTCCGCGTCGCGTCAGCGTCGTCACTTGCTGCAGCCGCCGCTAACGCTGGAGCCAAGAGAAAGGACTCCTCGCGTATCGCCATTGGGAGAAGGTGAGATCCAGCCACGGCTGCGACAGCAGCCAGGGCTTCGATGCCGAGACCGAGGCCACCTTCTTTTTCGCTTAGGGCCAATGCAGGCCATCCCAACTGAAAAATTTCACGACGTACCGAAGAATCGACTGGGATATCTCGTCGTGCCGCTTGCAGCAGGTCGACAAACGGCAAGATCTCATCGAGCGCGACGCCGAACTCCCTTGTCAGGTCGGCTACAAAACCTCTACTCATCTCAACCCCAGCAATTGACGGGCAATGATGTTCTTCTGAATCTCGT
>CAJWGC010000065.1 GCA_913031525.1 uncultured Acidimicrobiia bacterium
CTCTCAATAGCTGGACCCTCGGACATGACCCTTCATGAGATCAACGTTGCGGCGGGCATGATTGCTAACCATTGCGATGCGGACGCTGTCATCATTTTTGGTGCTGTAATCGACGACGATATGGGCGATGAAATGAGGGTGACCGTTATTGCTGCCGGTTTTGATCGTGGGAGGTCAGATTCGTCGCGACGCTCTAGCTTGCTCGGTTCACTTCGATGGGACTCTGACCCTGGCTCTGATCCTGACTCTGACTCGACAGATCTCGACATTCCAGGTTTTGTACAAGGATGATCCGACCTGGCGGGTTCCAAGGCGCTGCCTTTGGGACCGCGCTTGAGGGGAACGCACGAGACGATATTCGTCAACGCCGTCGTATGTCGCAAAAACTCGGCATTTCTTCCGACTGGGCTTGGGCGAATCAAGTGCATGGTGCATCTGTGATCGATGCAGTCTTCCCTGGATCGGGAGGAGAAGCAGACGTATTAGTGACATCCGTTCCCGGCCTTCCGTTAGCGATTGCTACTGCGGATTGCGTGCCGGTGATTTTAGAAGGGACAGGTGTCGCGGCAGTACTGCACGCGGGATGGAGGGGAATCGTAGCTGGCGTCGTAAGTTCCGCTTTAGAGCATTTGCAGGACCTTGGTGTATCTCCACTCAGAGCGGCTATTGGTCCTTCCATTGGTCCATGTTGCTACGAAGTAGGAGACGAGGTAGCCGACCATTTTCCGAAACATGCATCGAAAACGAGGTGGGGGACCCCAAGTGTGGATCTCGCCGAAGCAATCAGTGCAAAACTATCCCCGCTTAAGATTTGGCGTTCGGATGTCTGTACCTTCACATCCAGGAGATTGCACTCTTATCGAAGGAACCGATCTATGGAACGGCAGGTGACGGTGACGTGGATTCCAGTGGTTTCGAAACCGTAGTTGCGCGACTTGAAGCAGCGGCTGATCGATCCGGGCGCGATGCGTCCCTTGTGACGCTCGTTGTGATTTCGAAAGAACGGACACCTGAAGAAATCATGACGATATACGACCTCGGACATCGAGACTTTGGCGAGAACCGCCCTGAAGCAATGGAAGAGAAAGCATTGCTATTACCTGACGATATCCGATGGCATTTTGTCGGAACATTGCAACGACGCAAATCGAGTCTGGTACGAGCTAGAACTTCTTTTTTGCACTCGATGGATCGACTATCGCTTGCTAGGCGATGGATAGAAGCGGGCAGTGAATCGCCACCGTGTCTCCTCCAAGTCAATATCGGTGAGGAAGAACAAAAGCATGGAATACTGGCTACAGAAGCATCTCGTATGCTTAGCGAGATGGCCGATATCGGGATACATCCGGTTGGCTTAATGGCTATTCCACCGGCTCCTGCGATTCCCGAAGACAGCCGGCCGTATTTTCGAAGGCTTGCCCAACTAGCGCGACATCTGAAGGGGGATCATCCTCTTCTTACTGAGATTTCCATGGGCATGACCGACGATTTTGAAGTCGGGATAGAAGAAGGTGCAACGCTGATACGTGTAGGACGAGCTATCTTTGGCCCCAGGATTTCTTGACGGTCGATCTGAGAGAGATGCACATGGCTTCTTTTTTGCAAAAAGCAATGTGGGCGCTTGGTCTTACTGATGAGCAGACTGACGAAGCGACCAATACTTCTGCCTCTTCGGCGAAGACATCTACTGCTGATTCCAATGGTGGCGATCGAGCAGTGGTGTCTGAGAACCGTGTTGGTTTGCGAGGGAGAACTGGAAACATAGTTTCTGGTCGCAGAGTTGAACCCCCAATGACGCGAAGACGTATGGTTTCGGAAAACCCTAAATACGCAGAGGCTGGGGTCTACGTAAGAAATTCGGTCTCTGCCTCGACGACGCATCCGATCGTTGAGAAAGACCAGGTTGAGGTAATAGAAGCGCGTGCATTTTCGGATGCTCAGTTACTTGCTGACCATATTCGGTCAGGGACTCCGGTGGTCCTTGACTTACGTGGCGCTGAGACCGCCATGGTGCGGCGACTAGTCGATTTTTCTTCCGGCCTGACATACGGTCTTGCAGGGAAAATGGTCAAGATTGCTAGAGGCGTAATTCTTGTGAGCCCAGCAAATGTTGTTATAGGTCTTGAAGAGCGCCGCCGACTTGCCGATCTTGGTCTACATTCTGCGCCAAATTCAGAGTAGGAGGATTAGTGGACCTCATTTGTACTGTCGTAGTGCTCGCGTACTGGGTCATCATTGTCTGGGTTGTTTTGAGCTGGATCGTCAGTTACGGCCGGCTTCCTTCTGAGCATCCGGTCACGAAGACGTACGCAGCAATCGATCGAACACTTCGTCCGATTCTTCAATCCCTGAGGAGCGTGTTGCCTCCTCTGCGGTTTGGTGGTGCAGCACTTGATCTTTCACCATTGGTGCTCATTTTTGGATTGATGATCCTTCAACGTGTTGTTTGCTGAATCTATCGATTGACGGTCACCGACGAGCCGCAGTGTCAGTCATTCCTAATGATCTCGAGATAGATATCGCTATCACCGACACGAATAGTCTGGGCCAGCGATGTCGAGCTGGTTGTTATTTCGGTCGCGAGGACTTCTGCGGAGATTAATTCAGCATGCTCAGAGAATGCCGCGCTTACCTCAGGGTCTTCCGATTTCCAGAGAAGAGTGATTCGATCGCTGACGTTGAGTCCTGTGTCTCGCCGAAGCGCTTGTACCCGGTTGATGATTTCTCGGGCTATGCCTTCGGATCGAAGGGCATTGTCGATAAAGGGATCGAGTGCCACCGAAAAACGGGCGTCGGTTGCCACTACGACTCCAGGCATCGCTTCGCGGTTCACGATGATGTCCTCTGCTCCGATTGTCTCTCCCGCGAGTTCGATTGTCGAACCGGAAACAAGGTTTTCGACATCATCGTGGATAAGGCTGGCTATTGCTTTCGCAATTTCACCTGTTCGGTTACCGAATCGGGGTCCCAGAGTTTTGAAGTTTGCTTTGGCTGAAAGAGTTACGAGGTGCTCTTCGCTATTTTTGAGTTGGATTTCATGCACATTTAGTTCTTCTGAGATTAGAGCGCGATGCGACTGCACAGCCTTGATCGCAGCTGCATCTCTTGTCACGACTGTGAGGGAAGATAGGGGTTGACGCACTTTCAGCTCATATCTTTTACGTAGCCCGTGACCGAGATTTACGACATCTCGTACAACAGACATTTGATATTCGAGGTCCTCGTCGATCATGTCGGCGCGAACCAGTGGGTAATCGGTGTGATGCACGCTGTCGGGAGCATCTCGGTCGAGGTCTTTGACCAGTGTCTGGTAGATCTCCTCGGTGATAAAGGGCAGAACGGGAGCGGCGATCTTCGAGAAATTGACTAGTACCTCATAAAGAGTGGCAAATGCGGACAGTTTGTCCTCATCGTCCGATACACCTCGTTGGCTCCAGAATCGTCTACGAGATCTTCTGATGTACCAGTTGGTCAGGTCGGCGATGAAATTGAGGATTGGTGGAACAACTGCGTAGAGGCGGTAGCGCTCCATTTCACGGTTGACCGTGCGGACCAGTGATTGGAGAACCGATAGGATCCAGCGATCAATCTCAGCTCGTTCGTCCAATGGCGCAGCTGAAGCGAGATCTTCTATCGATAGGCCGTCTGCTTCAGCATAGGTCGTGAAGAACGAGTAGGAGTTCCAGAGTGGGAGCAATACCGTTCTTACGATGTGGCGTACGCCATCACGGCTAAACCGTAACGGTTCTGCTCGCAGTACGGGTGAGTTGATCATGTAGGCTCGTAGCGCGTCTGCACCGAACTCGTCCAGGATCTCGGTCGGATCTGGATAGTTCTTTCTGCTCTTAGCCATTTTCCGGCCGTCTTCGGCGAGGATCATTCCATTGACGACGCAGTTCGTGAATGGTTCGGAATCAAAGAGTGCTGCACCTAGTACGACAAGCGTATAGAACCATCCACGTGTTTGATCCAGCCCTTCTGCTATAAAGTCAGCCGGGAAGGTCCGCTGAAATCGATCTTCGTTTTCGAACGGGTAGTGCAATCTCGCGTATGGCATCGAACCGGATTCGAACCAACAATCTAAAACTTCGGGGACGCGAGTCATAGTTCCATCGCACTGCTCGCAGGGGAAAGTCACTGGGTCGACGAAATGTTTATGGAGATCGGTGAGCCAGACTCCAGAGCGTTCTTTCAGCTCATGGCGAGAACCGATACAAACTGACTCGGGGCAAGTGTCACATTCCCAGACCGGTATGCAGCTTCCCCAATATCGGTTTCGGCTGATCGCCCAATCCCGGGCATTTTCGAGCCAGTTACCAAAACGTTTAGTTCCTACTGATTCCGGGACCCAGTGGATTTTTTTGTTCAGTTCGGCCATGCGGTCTCGGAAAGACTCCACGCGTACGAACCAAGTCGGTATGGCCTTATAGATGAGAGGAGTCGAGGTCCGCCAGCAGTAAGGGTATGAGTGCCGAATCGTTTCTTTTTTAACGAGTACGCCGCGTTCGTCGAGCGCTCGCATGAGCGTGATGTCCGCGTCCTTAATGTGTTCTCCTTCTACAAGAGGGACTGCCTCAGTGAAGCGAGCTTGTTCATCGACTGGATCGATGAGGACGTCTAGATCAGCGGCTTGGATTGCGTAGAAGTCTTGTTCGCCATATGCAGGGGCCATACTCACGAGACCGGTGCCTTCTTCGGTATTGACATCGGGGCTCAAGATCACGCGGAATGCGCCGCTGTCACGCTTTTCACTGAAGTAGTCGAATGGCGGTTCGTATTCGAGACCGACCAAGTCATTGCCCGAAACCTGATTGAGGATCTTGTGATCTTTTTCCATCATGTCATTCCGAAGATTGTCAGCAATCCAATAGATCCCTTTTTTGCCTGCGATTGATCCTTGGATCCTGGTGTAAGAGATATCTCGCCCAACGGCAACGGCAACGTTTCCGGGCAGTGTCCACGGGGATGTTGTCCAGATAAGCAGGTAATCACCTTTTTGAGCGGAGCCATGGTGGCCGGCTACTTTCAGTCGAAGAGTGATCGACGGGTCGTCGACGGTCCGATAGTCGAGATTCGCCTCGAAGTTGGATAATGCTGTCGTGGCTCCCCATGAATAAGGAAGAACCTTGGAGTCCTTATAGACCAGGTCTTGGTCCCAAAGACGTTTCAGAACCCACCAGACCGTCTCCATGAACTCGACATCCATAGTCTTGTAGTCGTTTTCAAAGTCGATCCATCGGCCGAGTCTTTTAGTGATGTATTGCCACGTTTCCGTGTTGGTTTGGACAAGTAGTCGGCAAGCTTCGTTGAACTTATCGACACCAAACTCGCCGATCTCGTAGGGCCCGGAGAGGCCGAGATTTTTTTCAACCTCCATCTCGATAGGCAGGCCGTGGGTATCCCATCCGAAGCGTCGCTCTACTTTGTGCCCCCTCATGGTCCAGTAACGAGGAACGATGTCTTTGATTACTCCAGCAAGCAGATTGCCGTAGTGGGGGCTCCCGGTAGGAAACGGAGGGCCGTCATAGAACGTGTACTCGAAATCATCAGAGCGCATTTCGACGGATCGAGCGAAGGCATCTGTGCTATCCCATAGATCGAGGACTCGCCTCTCAAGAGCCATGGTGTCGAGTCGGCCGTTGACGCGCCTAAATTCGAATCGAGGAGTATTCGTGTTCACCTCGGTACTTTCTTCTCCTACGGCAGAGTGTCAGTGGACTCTAGGCCAGGTTCGAGCGTCCGAGATGCTATCGTCCCGCCGCTCAGATATAGAACATTCAGGGTTTGTGAGGTGAGCGGCAAGCTGATCCCAATGGACCGGTTAGAAGCTTTCCCATGCACAAACACTCGGTTCGAGGATAACGATCGGATATGAATTCCAGCCGTATTGCGGCGTTTACTGCTTTTGGACTGATCATCGTGGACCAGGCAACAAAGATCTGGGCTGTCGAGGTTTTTTCGAGTCGTGAGTTTGGGCTCATAGGTGACGTGATTGAGCTGCGTGTCACGCGCAACACCGGAGCTGCTTTTTCCAGCCTTCAGGGTTTCGGATCTTTTATCGGACTCGCAGCTGTAGGGGTGATCATTCTCATTATCGCGATAATTCATCGTACTTCGCGCCAAATGGAAGTCGCGGGGCTGGCTCTGGTTTTAGGTGGTGCGATCGGAAATCTCCTCGATCGTATTTTTCGCGGTGACGGTTTCCTCGATGGAGGAGTTGTCGATTGGATCGACCCTTCATTCTTTCCTGCTTTTAACGCAGCGGACACTGCTATCACCATAGGTGCAGCGGTGTTGCTTATTTCGGTGATGCGTTCTGTGGATCATGGATGAGGTGTTT
>CAJWGC010000066.1 GCA_913031525.1 uncultured Acidimicrobiia bacterium
TCCCATTCTCCCCAGAGATCGCGCCGGACATAGTCAACACCCTCTACGAGGCGTCGAGCTGCCATCAGCAATAGACCGAATGCAGTATCCGCAGTGGTCTCTGTAAGTACGTCGGGAGTATGGCCTACCGGAATTCCACGCTCGGTACATGCCGCAAGGTCCACGTTATCGACCCCCACCGCCATGTTCGACACCACTTTGAGGCGAGACGCAGAATTAAGAAGCTCCGCGTCAATTCGTTCTGTGAGCATCGAGTAGAGACCTACGGCAGAAGCGACCTGATCCAAGAGAAGCTCCCGATCTATGGCCCGATCTTCGGGCCATAGCCAGACGTCACCAGCACTTCCAAGCTGGTCAAGCGCGATACCCGGAGGGCGACGGGTAACAACAATCCGGGGAGAAATCATGGCCGACGATGGTACCGGCTGAATCTCAAGAAAAATGCAGTTCTACAACATTAGTTTCCAGTCGCTGCTGGTATTCCTGCATAATTCGAAAAGCTAAATACCCATCGGTTCATTACCGTTACTGGTGTTAGAAGCTTGATCTAAAGTTTGTGCATCGATAAGAGTTTCGGAAAGGCACGCGCTAAATCGAAGCTGTGATCTCCGGAGCCAGTCCGATAAACGCATCGAGATACTCTCTCCGCTCTTGTTTGAGCCGCTCGACAATATTCGCATACTCGTCGAGTCTTCCTTGGCGTTCATACAGACGATAAGGCTGAATCAGTTCGATATCATCAATACCAGGAATGGAACGGGCAATTTCGTAGCCAAACTCAGGGTCTATCTCCCATTCGATAGTCCCAGCAACGATCCCCTCCACTACTGCCGACGAATGCGAGATTCGTACTTTCTTAGAGCGTTCGTCGTTGTCCGTTCCGCCGACTCGTCCGGTATTCATTACATAAACTTCGAGATCTGGCATCGCCTTCATGATCTCAAAAATACGATTTCCTTGCATCGCGTCATTATTGAAGAAGAACGGGTTGGTGCCCGGGACTCGAAGATTCTTACCCGCTTCAGCAGCTCCTCCTGCAGACGTCCCTTTAGTCTCGCCAAGCATGAAATAAGCCGGTGCTTGCTCGCGAGTGAGTCGCGCGACCGCGGGAATAATGCTTTCGTTTCTGTTGAGAAGGAGAAGGTAATCGGCCTTCGGCACATTGAGGGGGCTGCGATGTCGTATGTTGGCAAGAGAGAATGTCGACCGGCCGTTAGCGGTATAGGAACTGTTGAAAAAATCAACGCGTCCTGACGGATCTACATAGGCGTTCTCCAGCCAAGCATCGGAACGTGTGGTGCCGCCGTAGATTGTTGGCTCGTCATCAGGATCGAGGCCATAGGTCTTGGCGAAACATCCATTCTCCGTGGTGTAAACCGATCCATCTGGCATCAGAGCGTTGAAATCGTCTTGAACTGGCATCGATTCCAACTGATTACGGAAGGTGGTAGTGGTCTTACCGGTTCCCGATAGGCCCAAGATGAGAGCGCTTTTCTCGCTTCCGCTGACGTTAGGGAAAGTCTTCAATCCAGAATGCAACGCGAGCCCACCCTGTTCATATACGTAGTGGTTCCACATACGGAGCCCGCCCATCTTCGATTCACCAAAGTAATCGGAGCCAAAAACGCGAGTGACGTAATGCTCGAGATCAACGAGAATCAACCGATCATCGGGTTTACCAGGAGCGTGTAAACCTGGGGTGTAAATAACGGTGAAGATTGGGTGCCAATCACTGTCACGAGGAAAATAAAGCTGCCGCTGCATAGCAGCAATATTTGCCTGAGTGCTCTCGATATAGAGACGACTACCTGTACGAAAAGCAGGATCAGGACCGATATACCCCTCGATAAGAATCATGTCCTTATCAGCGATATAGACATCCTGCTTGTGAGACCACTCCTCGAACTCCGTGCGGCTAATCCGGTTCTGGTAGATGTCGTCCTCTGCCACGAAGAAAGTCGAACGAGATAATCTCGCCGTCACCTCAGACTCGTAGTTCAAGTTTCCGAACTCGGTCTCGACGACCTTCGACATGCGATCTAAAGCTAACTGGCGCATTGCCGCCTGAGAGGGATTCGTTATTACTGATTTAGCGGAAGGCAACTCTGCAAACAAAGCACTACTCCATGTAAAACAAGAAATGAAGACCCTGACTTTCTCCAGGAGAGAAGCATCAGAGGGCGCGATACTAGTGGCGCTAATCGAGTCTTAGGTAATCGATTAGATCAGAAATGAGCTTGTCAATTCGGTCCAAGAGTTTCTTCTCAGCGGATCGCATATCAGCAACTTTTGAGACATCGGATTGTAAATCTCCATAGATCTTCAATTTTGGCTCGGTCCCCGAAGGGCGGATTAGTAGTCGACCTAGCTCCCCCAATTCCAATTCGACGAGCTTCGCGGCGGGTAAGTACCGGGGCCTTGTCTCAGCACCTACTGAATAATCGATCACGGATGTGATCTCGACTCCCGAAAGGCTTTGTGGGGGATCCATCGTGATCTGATTCATCACAACCTCTATTTTCGAGGCCCCATCCAATCCCGGACACACCACGTTGGCCTGACTGCTCACCCATAAAGCGTGCTTTCGGTATAGCGCTTCGAGACGGTCCGCCACCGTCATCCCCTCAACAACACATGCAGCAACGAGATCCGCGAATGCGACCGCAGCACTGATGCCATCTTTGTCGTGCACAGCTCTGCCAATCGAATATCCCAACGCCTCTTCGTATCCAAAAACAAAGGTCCCTCCTGCGGATTCAAGCTCTAGACCGGCATTCCAGATCCATTTGAAGCCAGTCAAAGATTGAGCAAAACGAGCTCGGCGAAAAGCAGCGATAACGCCCAACATCGGGGAAGACACGACGCTGCTCACTACTACTGGATTTTCCACTTTCGTGTTTTCGAGTAAGTGGTCAGCAAGGAGAACGCCAATTTGATTACCAGTTAATGCACTCCAGCCATACTCACTCGGAAGGCCAATCGCTAGACGATCAGCATCGGGATCATTGGCAATGACAAGATCTGCATCGACCCGACTAGCAAGATCGTAAACGAGATTGAGCGCTCCGGGTTCTTCCGGATTGGGAAATCGAACGGTAGGAAAAGTGCCATCTGGATCAAACTGGGCTCCAGCAAGATGTACATCTACATAACCAGCATGAGCCAGTGCAGCAACGACATACTTACCACCGACACCATGGAGAGGGGTGTAGGCGATTTTGAATGACGGGACTGCCACAGGCCGAACTCGTGTGAGCTCCATGTCGCCGAGGTAGCGATCAAAAACAGCGTCATCGAGCACCCTGCTTCGCTCATGTTCCTCGAAGTCCTCGACTCTCGGCACATCGATGGCGGGCCCGACAGCAGCAATAGCCTCCGCTATATAACGATCGCTTGGTGGAATGATCTGAGCCCCGTTTGCACCGTAAACTTTGTAACCATTGTCAGATAAAGGGTTGTGGCTCGCTGTGATGACGACTGCAGCATGAGCCCCTCTAGACAGCGTTGCGTAGGCAACGATGGGAGTAGGAATTGGCTCCGGGAAATATTCGACCGTCAGTCCAGCAGCTAAGAAGACCCCAATGACATCCCGCATAAAGGCCTCACTAGTAGGACGGGCGTCCCGCCCTACTACGACACAAGGGGGATTCCCCACTGTGTTAGAAAGCAAATAATCAGCAAGACCCCGAGTGGATCGAATCACGACGGCTCGGTTCATCCGACGAGATCCTGCCGCAACTTCTCCACGCAGCCCAGAAGTCCCGAATTCGAGGGTCCCGGCCATCCGCTCTGCTAGTTCCTCGCGGTCTCCGGTATTGATTAGTTCTTGGAGTTCCGAACGCGTTTGCGGATCGGGATCCCCCTCAATCCATATCTGAGCCGCAATAACTAGTTCGTCCCAAGTCACCAGGAGAGCGTACCGGCTCATTGCCGCGAATCGGTCTACAGAGTGGTCAAAGTAAACCGTTGGCCTGTGAGCGCCCTATCAGTCCTCTGCACTCACCGCTGCCTTATCCGCGATCTCTTGAACAATCTCAGCATTAGCCAGTGTGGTCACATCTCCAAGCTGGCGGTGTTCTGAAATATCGCGCAATAAACGTCGCATAATCTTGCCCGATCGGGTCTTAGGCAAATCGTCGGTAAATACGATGCTCTTAGGCTTCGCAATAGGTCCGATCCTGTCGGAAACCGTTTCGCGTAGATCTGAGATGAGCTCCTCGCTCCCCTCGACTCCCGATCTCAGTGTCACAAAAGCCGCGATGGCTTGACCGCTGATCGAATCAGCACGTCCGACAACGGCAGCTTCAGCCACCGACTCGTGATAAACGAGAGCAGACTCGACTTCGGTAGTCGAAATATTGTGGCCCGACACCAGCATGATGTCGTCTACTCGACCTAGAAGCCAGTAATAGCCATCGTCGTCGCGCTTGCAGCCATCGCCCGGAAAGTATTTACCGTCAAAACGGCTCCAGTAGGTATCGATATACCGCTGATCATCTCCATAAATCGTACGCAGCATCGAAGGCCATGGCCTGGTCAAAACAAGGAATCCGCCACCAGGAATCGGCACTGACTTGCCCTCCTCATCAACGACGTCGGCACCCACTGCGGGAAAAGGCCGAGTCGCCGAGCCTGGTTTCGTAGAGACCGCGCCAGGAAGTGGAGTAATCATGATCGAACCCGTCTCGGTCTGCCACCATGTATCAACGATGGGACAATGACCACCACCGATGTGCTCCTGGTACCAAATCCAAGCTTCGGGGTTAATCGGTTCACCGACCGTACCGAGCAGTCGCAGTGACGAAAGATCGTGCATAGCCGGATACTCGTCTCCCCACTTCATGAAAGCGCGAATAGCCGTTGGGGCCGTGTAGAGGATATTGACCTTGTAGTCCTCGATAATCTGCCAAAGCCGATCAAGTCCAGGATGGTTGGGCGCTCCCTCGTACATGATCGAAGTTACTCCATTGTTAAGAGGCCCGTAGACAATGTACGAATGACCTGTCACCCATCCAATGTCAGCTGCACACCAGTAGACATCATCATCTTTGATATCGAATACGTAATCATGAGTTGTGGCTACCCCCGTTAGATAGCCACCCTGAGTGTGGACAATTCCTTTGGGCTTTCCCGTCGTACCTGACGTATAGAGAATGTAAAGCATGTCCTCAGCATTTAGTGGCTCGGGTTCACACTCAATCTCCTGATCAGCTACGAGATCTTGATACCAGTGTTCGTTATCCCGCATCGAGATCTCGTTCCCAGTTCGTCTTACGACAACGACATTTTCGATAGAAGGACAGCGTGCTACTGCCTGGTCAGAATTAGCTTTTAGGGGGACGAGTTTGCCAGAGCGCCATGCTCCATCAGCAGTGATGACAACCTTTGCTTGTGCATCGTCGATGCGGTCAGCCAAGGAATCGGAAGAAAAACCACCGAAAACAACAGAATGGACTGCACCGATCCTGGCACAAGCAAGCATCGAGATGGCAAGTTCGGGAATCATGCCAAGATAAATCGCTACCCGGTCACCCCGACCTACGCCAAGACCCTTTAGAGCATTAGCTAGGCGACCCACCTCTTCGTACAAATCTCGGTAAGTGATATCACGAGTATCGCCAGGCTCTCCTATCCAGTGATAAGCAACTTTCTCTCCGTTTTTCTCCAAGTGGCGGTCGAGGCAGTTATACGCAAGGTTTAATTCACCATCCGTAAACCATTTGTAGAAGGGAGGATTGGAGTCGTCGAGACCAACAGTGGGCTTCTTAAACCATTCAATTCGTTTGAGCGCCTGCTCCATCCAGAAGGTCTCGGGTTCTGTCTCGGCGCGGTCATAAATATCGGGACCAGCATTGGCCTCGGAAGCGAATTTCTCAGGAGGATGGAAAACCCGATCTTCCTGAAGAAGTGCCTCGAGGGTCTCTTGAGTATCAGTCACCGTTTGCCTCCGTAAGACGTGAGTAGCCGCATCGTACGTCCACACCGACGCGGTTGCACACGGAATCGCCAGTTGACAGAGAAAAACATCGGAAACATATTGATAACCGGAAGGATTCGCTGATTCACAAACAGAGATTCCGATCATCCAACGGCCTTGTATAATTGCAGCGCCCTTCTGGATCGTCTGGTTCGAGGTAAAATACCGGGGCCCTTGCCCCCATCGTCCAGCGGCCTAGGACTCCGCCCTTTCAAGGCGGCAACGGGGATTCGAATTCCCCTGGGGGCACTCGCGGGGGCGTGGTGAAGTCTGGAGTTCACGCCGGCCTGTCAAGCCGGAGGTCGCGGGTTCAA
>CAJWGC010000067.1 GCA_913031525.1 uncultured Acidimicrobiia bacterium
GCAACTTTTTTTCGATCAGTTGGTTCAAAGTTGTCGATCCCTCTTTCGGGATCGACAAGGTGTACTGAATCTGGGGCTTCTGCGATTGTGCCAACTGCCTCGTCGTGGCCGTCGTGGCCAATGTAGATAATTGAATAATCGTCGCTTGCCATCCGCTTGACTTCGTGATGGACCTTTGTAACCAAGGGGCACACAGCATCGACCATGACAGCTGCCTGTTCCTTGGCCCGGATAGTTACTTCAGGAGAGGAGCCATGGGCAGAAAGCATGACCGGATGCCCATCTGGGACCTCCGTAATATCGTTGACGAAGATCACGCCGGCTCGTTCGAAAGAATCCACTACAGCGGCGTTGTGGACGATCTGGTGATAGCAGTAAACGGGAGGTTCGAAAACACGAACCATCCACGTGAGAGCCTTGATCGCCATTTCGACGCCAGCGCAGAATCCACGCGGTTCGGCGAGTACAACAGTTCGAGTCATTAGAGGATCGTACCGGTAACAGCGCACGCGCTGTCCTGGCAACTGTTGAGGCCTACCATCTCATTCTCATGTCTTATCCGACGGTACTCGAAGTTGTTGCTGATGGGCCGGCCGCGCTAGCCGGAATCCTTCCTGGTGATCAACTTGTAGAGATCAACGGAGTGACGCCGTCTGATGTGATCGAATATCAACAACTCGCAGATGAACAGAGTATCGAACTTTCACTACTCCGTGATGGCGCGCAATGGATCATTGAATTAGAGAAGCCATTTGGCGCGCCGCTTGGTTTGCGGCTTAATGCGTCGATTTTTGATCGTGTTCAGACTTGCGATAATCACTGTGAGTTCTGCTTCATCTACCAATTGCCACCGGGAATGCGGCAGTCGTTGTATCTAAAAGACGACGATTATCGACTCTCGTTCTTATACGGGAATTTCACTACCTTGACGCGTTTCACCGAACTGGACTTAGCGCGCGTTGTCGAAGAGCGGCTTGGTCCTTTGTATGTGTCCATTCATACGACCGATCCAGATATCAGAGCGCGTATGTTGCGTAATCCAAGGGGCGCTACGAGTTTGCGTTGGCTCCGGGGACTTTTGAAACACGATGTTGTTGTGCACGGTCAGATTGTTCTTCTGCCCGAAGTGAATGGCGAGGATGTACTCGCTAAAACCTGCGCCGAGATTCTTTTTAGATATCAAGAGATCGCCTCTGTCGGGATAGTTCCTTTAGGTGTTTCCAGATATACAAGGAGCACTTCATTGGTGGCGCATACACCACAAACCGCGGAAAGAGATTTAGAAACGGTTCATTTCTGGCAAGGCATTGCTTTAAAGGAGCTCGGCAGGCGGATGTTTTATGCATCCGATGAGCTGTACTTGATTGCGGGACAAGGATTCCCTGACGCTGAGGATTATGACGAATTTCCTCAGCACGAGAATGGTATCGGAATGGCACGGACGCTCTACGGCGAAATTGATCGTCTTCTCCGCGGAACGCCACTTGATTATCCAGTTATTACAGGGGAATGGAGATCGATACCAGCCGCACCATCTGAGGGCTATCGAGTTCGCCGTGTGGTTTCAAAACAGCAGATCTCGAGACGGATGGGTAGCGCGACGGTTATTACCGGGGAATACGGTGCTCGTGTACTCGCCCCTGTGCTGCGAGATCTCGAACAATTAGCGAGAAGGCCTATCAGGATATTCCCAGTAAAGAACAGATTTTTTGGAGGCAACATAGGAGTTGCTGGATTGCTGGTCGGAGCAGATATCAGAGACGCTATCGCCGGCGATCCTGTCGACACTGGAACATATCTCATCCCTGACGTAGCGCTCCAAGGCGATGTTTTTCTTGACAATATGAGCTTGGCTGAGGTTTCGGCAGAATCCACAGTTCCCGTTCTTGCTGTGGAGGCAACCGCTGCCGGACTTTTAGAAGGGGTAAGAAGTTGATTTCTCTACCGGTGATAGTCGTACTAGGACGGCCCAATGTAGGGAAGTCGACGCTCGTGAATCGGATTCTTCGACGTAGAGCTGCCGTGGTAGATGCCCGTCCAGGAGTGACTCGGGATCGAAGGGAATTCACTGCTGAATGGTCTGGACGAGAATTTCTTTTAGTAGACACTGGTGGATGGGAACTACGTCCTGACGAGGAACTGCATTACGGCATAAAGGATCAATCCGAGACGGCTATCGGGGGAGCTGATGTCGTGATATTTGTGGCAGATGCGAAGAGCGAGGTCACTGAAGACGATAGGGCTGTTGCGCGACTGTTGTTACGTTCGCAAATTCCCTATGTGTTCGTCGCGAACAAAGTAGACAGCTCTAAGCAAGAATTGGATGTCAATCATTTATGGAACCTGGGTCTCGGACCCGCACATCCTGTCAGTGCACTACATGGAAGAGGAACGGGAGACTTCTTAGATGCGCTCATTGCGAAGATTCCGAAAGTGGATCGGAACGAGATTGAACCAGCGGTAGCGAGTTTGGCAATAATCGGTAGGCCAAATGTCGGGAAATCGACTCTCCTAAACAAGTTGGCTGGGAAGCAGCGTGTTCTT
Organism: uncultured Acidimicrobiia bacterium; assembly: GCA_913031525.1. GTDB lineage: Bacteria > Actinomycetota > Acidimicrobiia > Spongiisociales > UBA5794 > CAJWGC01. Next base: position 2,545 of record CAJWGC010000067.1, read on the forward strand.
GTGTCGGAATCACCAGGGACTACACGGGACCCAATCAACTTGGTCGTTGATCTCGATGGAGAACCGTTCGAGATTATCGATACAGCAGGCATTAAACGAAGAAGCAAGATTCAAGACGACATTGAGTATTACGCAGTGCTGCGTGCGCGCGATGTTTTACGCCAAGCAGACGTAGCGTTGTTGGTCATTGATTCGCTAGAGGGAGCCACACATCAGGAACAACGTCTGGCAGAGGAAATAGCAGCATCTGGGTCTGGAGTCGTTGTTCTATTAAACAAGTGGGATGCCGTGGACCAGGAAAGCCGAGAATTAACCGAGGACAGTGTGGGGGACCGACTCGCGTTTGTTTCCTGGGCCCCCGTGTTGCGAATATCTGCACAGACCGGCGCGCGGACTCATAGACTCCCGAAGGCTATTCGAACGGTATTGAGGAATCGCCGGATACGTATCCCTACGGCTGACCTAAATCGCCAGATCAGAAAATGGCAGGAAGCACATCCACCACCGGTACGGAAGGGGAAGAGGGCCAGAATCATCTACGCAGTCCAAGCAGAGAGAGAACCTCCGTTACTCGTTTTGTTTGTACGTGGCGGAGATTTGAGTCCAGACTATCTGAGGTTTCTGGAGAATCGCCTGCGCGATACCTATGAATTATCGGGTGCTCCAATACGATTGGTAACCAGACGGCGACATCGAAAGTTCGAATCTGCACGATGAAGGATGATCAACCTCCTCCGATTGAACAAACAGCGGCAGAACCACTTCGATGGCCTATCGGGTTCATCGTGATGATGTCGTTAGCAGCTCTTTACCTGGTTGTGCGCTTGGTCGAATTAGCAGCGCGTTTCCTGGGTTGGCTCTTCTGAGCAAAATCCAGGCCAGGTAAGATCCGTCGATGCGGGCTGTGGCGCAGCTTGGTAGCGCGCTTGACTGGGGGTCAAGAGGTCGCCGGTTCAAATCCGGCCAGCCCGACCAGAGAGATCCCTAGATGTTCTTTAGGGATCTCTTTTTTCGTGGGGTCTAGGCGAGGGTCGTCAATGGTCACGTGAAGGGCTTCAAGAAAACAGTTATCGCCCTGTGACGGCTAGCGCGTAAAGTCTGTTATCAGCGGTCCCGGTCTGTGTTGGTCGGGGAGTAGTAGTTTTGAAGAGTTCCGCTCACTATCTTGCCATGTCCTCTATTTGCTACCGCGGTGAACGGCGTAAGCTGCTAACCAGGTTGTGAAAGGAACTGCGGCCACAAGGCCGATACTGCCAACAAGAGTCCTTATGATCTCGACGGCAACGACCTCGGCGTTAGCCACCGTTCCAAGAGACTGGGATGACAGCACGAACAGAACTAACAATGGGAGTGAGGCGCCGGCGTAGGCCAAAAGTAGCGTGTTAACGGTAGAGGAAATATGATCCCGTCCGATTCTTAACCCAGAGCGTGCGAGTTGCCGTACGCCGAACGCTGGATTGGCATCCCGGAGCTCCCACACGGCCGAGGCCTGAGTGACGGTAACGTCGTCGATCGCACCAACAGCCCCAAGCACTATGCCGGCGAGAAGCAATCCGCGCACGTCGATTCTGTCGAACAAGGTGAGCAGCGCGCTTTCTTCGGTGGCAAGGCCGGTGAAATGAGCGGTCTCGACTACAACAGTTGATAGCAGTGCGGTAAGCGCGAGAGCAGCGAGCGTGCCCAGAAGGGCCACCGTGGTCATACGCGTGAAGCCGTGTGCGAGATATAAGGCCAAGTACGCAATAGAGGCGGCACCGAACACTGCGACGAGAACCGGGCTGCGGCCGTCGAGGATCGCCGGTAACACGAACTGAAGCAGCACGATCACGCTGGCAGCTAGACCTGCTAGCGCGAAGATCCCGCGTAGCCTGCCGAGTGCTACCACAAGTAGAGCAAACACAAGCGCGAGCCAGAACAGGGATCCGCGTCTCTGAAAATCGGAAAACTGATACTGGAGTGAGGGATCAACTCGGCTGATGCTGACGATCTCAAGCTCATCATCTGGTCCCTCGAAAAGGTTGACAAGTACCGGTTCCTTTGGAGAGAAAATCGTGTCGGTTTCGCTCGGTGAAATCTGGAATTCGGTACGTCGCATCTCTGCCCCCTCACCCAGGAAGATCGTGAGAGTGGTGCATGTGAGGTCTGAATCGAAGTCGCACGGCTCAGATTGAATTTCATCTATTTTCCCAGGAGGTGTGACGTATGAGAGCACGACACTTCTACCAACGTTGAATTCAGGGGTGAGTTTCCCCGGCGTGAAATCCTGGTGATAGACGTATCCGGGATCTGGTCCTGCGATCAGCTCGAAGGCTACGCGTTGGCAAGTGTCATTCGGTGCTCCGGCACAGGGAATGTTTTCGATAGCAACGATTTCGGCCGCGTGAAACTGGGAAGGCACGCCTAGCGCGGTCAGTTGTTCCGATTGTCCTTGCGATTCGCCGGTCGGCCGGAGAAGGATAATTCCGATGAGCACAACCACAGCGAGAGCGACGGATACAACGGAGAGTACATCGACTCGAGACTCGTTCAGTTTCTCAGGTTCATCGCTGTATGCGAGCCATTCCTCCAGGGCCGCATCGGTGGAACGACCATCCTTCAGCTCGTCGCTCATGGATTTATGGCCGAATTTCGTTCGTATGGATAAGCCAACCGGTTGTTACTTGTTCCCATTGGGCGGTCCGTCCATTCTCGAAGGCTCTCTTGTCCGGTTCAAATCCGGGCAGCCCGACCAAAAGTATTCCTCGCGGATTTTGTTATGAATCACTCGATGTGGAGGTCGATGATCCAGTAGAGCTATTTCCTTGTTTGGGAGGACCCTCTACGGAACGACCGTATACGGTCATTTGCGTACGATCCAGCCGTTTGTGGCGGTTACAGTCGGCAACCGCTCCGGATCTCCATTTACCGTTACAGAAGTGGCTAGTGGCCACCGGATACTCCCTGGTTCGTCTGTTTTCATTGTAGAAGAGGGAAAACTACAGCGAAATCGTGAATCCCCTAGGGTTAGCTGAGACATCCGTTGAAGCGGTATTTTAAAATCACAACCGAATCTGGAGGATTCACTGGAACTCGGGATAGCTGTGTTGGCGGTCGCGTATGTTGGAACCATTGTTGTTTGTTTCCAAAAAGGAAAGACCAGATTTTCTTGGGTAGGGATTGCCGGATTGCTCCCACTGCTCACACCCATACTGGGATGGTTCCCTCTCGTAGGCGCACTGCGAATAGCCAAACCAGACTCGCATTGGGCGAAAACTAGATACAGGCCCGAGAAAATGGCGCTGGCCATTGCTTATCACGGACCCGTAATTCCGAATCCACCATCGCAACTTTCGAACAGTTACGTATGGAAACGATCTGCAGATGCGCGAGTGGGCGGTGTCATCTCATCGCAACCATCTCCGCGTGACTTGCAATTCATCAAGGAGTTCCTGAAACGCGCTGAGGAAAATGAGTTGATAGACGAGCGAACCTATCTCAAGCTGAGCCTGTTTGCTGAGGAGGAGATGGAGGATCTTTCTTCTGACGAAAGGCCAATTGCTGCGTTTGGTCGATCGTCGATAGGGGTCGCGGATTCACGATCGCACATTGGATTGGAGGCTCGGCCACCGCCTCC
>CAJWGC010000068.1 GCA_913031525.1 uncultured Acidimicrobiia bacterium
CCTATGATTTATATCTTCGACCTAGATGATACCCTTTATGATGAGCGCCAATACGTAGAGTCTGGCCTTGCAGCGGTTGCCTCATTTGTGGAAAAAACCTGGAGCGTTGATAAGCGAAGTGGCTTTCAAGAATTAGTTACTCTGCTTGATCGAAATGGTCGTGGCCGAATTTTCAATGATTACTTAGCTAACCATGGCATAGCAGTCAATAAGAAAAATGTACGTGCATGCGTTTCAGCATATCGCTTACACCAGCCCACTTTGACTTTGCCCAACAATCACCTAACGTTGCTAGAACGTTTGCCAAAGCCGCTTTACCTCGTAACTGACGGAAATAAAGTAGTACAAAGTAAGAAAGTGGAAGCACTCAACATAGCGCACTACTTCAAGCGCGTGTTTGTCACTCACCGCTTTGGAGTGCAACATGCTAAACCTTCTACTTACTGCTTTGAAAAGATTAAACAAGCAGAACAATGTCAGTGGAACGAAATGGTTTACATTGGTGACAACCCAGCAAAAGAGAACTCGGGAGCGTAAACGTCCCTGGCCCATCGAGTTTTATGGATCGTCAGTCGGCAAGAAGTCGGTAATGGCTATTACGGGAATCGTCTTGCTCGGATACATAGCGACCCATATGCTCGGAAACCTCAAGGTGTACTTCGGTCCTGAGGACATCAACGGATATGGTGAAGCACTTCGAGATCTCGGCGGGCACCTCATCCCCCGCACTCACCTACTGTGGCTATTAAGAATCGGCCTCACCGTGGCATTCGTTCTGCATATCCACGCCGCGTACTCGCTCACGCTCCTCAATCGCAGACAACGTCCAGTGGCTTATGCGGCAAGGCGTGAATACCTGATTGCGAGCTATGCATCCCGTACCATGGCCTGGACGGGAACCATCGTCTTACTATTCCTAGTCTTCCATCTCGCCGATCTCACTTGGGGAGCAGAACCAGCCGTTAGCGGGGATTTCGAACGAGGCGAGATATACAACAATATGATCGCTACATTCTCCCGTTGGCCGGTATCGCTGCTCTACATCGTCGCCAACCTGGCGCTCGGCTTACATGTCTTTCACGGAGTGTGGAGTTTGTTCCAGAGCCTGGGTATTAGCAATCCTCGATTCAACAAATGGCGGCGCCATTTAGCCCTTGGATTTACCGTCGTAGTCATCGGAGGCAACCTCACCTTTCCTCTTGCAGTTTTAAGCGGCATTCTCGGCGAATCCGGCTTCCTGGCATAGGAGCAAGCTATGACTTTTACACTTGACCCCAAGATCCCAGAGGGCTCTCTGGAAGAAAAGTGGGATAACCACAGATTCTCTAACCGACTTGTCAATCCAGCTAATAAACGCAAATACAACATCATCGTGGTAGGCACTGGACTCGCTGGCGCCTCGGCCGCTGCTACTTTCGCCGAGTTGGGCTACAACGTGACAGCATTCACCTATCACGACTCTCCACGACGCGCCCACAGCATCGCGGCTCAAGGTGGAATTAACGCCGCAAAGAATTATCGCAACGATGGGGATTCGATCTGGCGCCTCTTCTACGACACGGTCAAAGGCGGCGACTTCCGTTCTCGAGAAGCCAATGTCCATCGCCTGTCGCAAGTCAGTGTTGAAATCATCGACCAGTGCGCCGCTCAAGGCGTTCCCTTTGCTAGAGAGTACGGAGGACTGCTCGATAATCGTTCTTTCGGTGGAGCTCAAGTCTCTCGCACCTTTTACGCGCGAGGACAGACCGGGCAGCAGCTGCTCCTAGGTGCCTACCAGGCATTGATGCGTCAAGTGGGGCTGGGAAAAATCGACCTCCACACTCGAACCGAGATGCTCGACATAGTCGTCAAGGATGAACGGGCAGTCGGGATCATCACTCGAAATTTGGTAACCGGAGAGGTGAAGTCGTGGTCATCCCATGCCGTCGTCTTGGCTACCGGCGGCTATTCCAACGTCTACTATCTGTCGACCAACGCGATGTACTCAAACGCTAGCGCGATCTGGCGCGCGCACCGAAAAGGTGCCGGTTTTGCCAATCCTTCGTTCACCCAGATTCACCCTACGTGCATCCCCGCGGATAACGAGTTCCAATCAAAGCTGACACTCATGTCAGAATCCCTTCGCAACGACGGTCGTATCTGGGTTCCAGCTCAAACAGACGACTTGAGAACTCCGAACACTATCTCAGAAAACGAGCGCGACTACTACTTAGAACGCCGCTATCCCGCATTCGGAAACCTCGTCCCCCGAGATGTGGCATCTCGGGCAGCGAAAAAGGAAGTCGACGCCGGACGCGGTGTAGGTCAACTCCGAAACGGCGTCTACCTCGACCTCTCTCACGCTATCGAACGCCTAGGACGCGAGACAATCGAAGCTCGTTACGGAAATCTCCTTGAGATGTACCACCGAATCACGGACGAAAACCCATATACCGACCCAATGAGGATCTACCCGGCACCTCACTACACAATGGGCGGGCTATGGGTCGATTACAACCTCATGACGACGGTACCCGGTCTCTATGCCATCGGCGAAGCTAACTACTCTGATCACGGATCCAATCGTCTCGGCGCCTCTGCTCTAATGCAGGGCCTTGCTGACGGTTATTTCGTGTTACCTAACACGATCGGTGAATACCTCGCCGACTATCTCAACTCCGATACTGTCCCCATAGACGATCCTTCATTCATCGAAGCAGAGCGAGAGGTAAATGACAGTATCGATCGGATGTTATCCGTAAACGGGTCGAAGACTGTGGACTGGTTTCATCGAGAGCTAGGTCGCATCATGATCGACGAGTGCGGCATGGAACGCAGTCGACCTGGCCTGGAGAAAGCACTCAGTAAGATTCCTGAGTTGCGCCAGGAGTTCTACCGAGACGTCCGTGTACCGGGAGAGGGAGAATCTTTGAACTCCAGCCTGGAAAAGGCCGGACGGATCGCAGACTTCTTCGAATTAGCTGAGCTCATGTGTCGAGATGCGATCGATCGCGAAGAATCATGTGGCGCTCATTTTCGCATCGAACATCAGACTCCTGAGGGGGAAGCTAAACGTAACGACGCAGACTTCTCATTTGTCTCTGTGTATCAACACACCGGAGATCCTTCGACTGCCATTCTGCATCAAGAGGATTTGACCTTCGAAAACGTGACGCTTGGTCAGAGGAGCTACAAGTAATGAAAGTCACCCTTAAAGTTTGGCGTCAGTCAGGAGCAGAAGATCCTGGCAGATTCGAGACCCATAAGGTCGACGAACTCAGCCCTGACATGTCCTTTTTAGAAATGTTAGATGTCCTGAATGACCGTATAAGCGTCGCAGGCGGGGAACCTATTGAGTTTGAGTCAGATTGCCGCGAGGGCATCTGTGGCACATGTGGTTTAGTTATCAACGGACAACCGCACGGTCCCGAGGAACGAACTGCCACTTGCCAACTCCATATGCGCAAATTTTCCGACGGCGATGTGATAACCGTCGAGCCGTGGCGAGCAAAGGCCTTTTCGGTCATCAAGGATTTAATCGTCGATCGATCTCCGTTTGACTCTATTATCGCTGCCGGTGGATTCATCTCGGTTCCGACGGGAAGTGCCTCGGATGCCAATCTCATTCCGGTGCCCAAGGAAGCCGCTGACGCAGCGATGGACGCCGCGGCTTGTATCGGGTGTGGAGCCTGCGTCGCTGCCTGTCCTAACAGCGCCGCTCAGTTATTCACCGCGGCAAAAGTTGCCCATCTCAATCTTCTTCCTCAAGGCCAGCCAGAACGCTACATACGAGTGACGAAAATGGTCGATACGATGGAACAGTTTTTCGGATCATGCACCAATCATGGAGAGTGTGAACGAGCCTGCCCGAAAGCTATAAGCGTTGACTTCATAGCAATGCTCAATCGAGACTACATTTCTTCCAAGATAAAAAATCGCAGGCTGGCCGGGCAGCAGCGATAGATGAAGAACAGAAAACGATCAGCAAGAACCGGCCTTCTGTCGCTGCGAGGATACGAATCGCCACTAGAGGGCAAAGAAGCGGAAAGAGATAGAATTCGCATTCGCGGTTGATAACAACGCACACTCCCTCCGTAACTTACAAGCAGCTTCTCTCAGAAGAACTACAATGTCGCCACTCTCCGGAAGGGCTCTGTGACCCAGTTTCTCAGTGATGAATACATGGAAGAGGCCACCAGCACTCTCCGTGCTAACGAAGGCTTTATGAACGCTATTCGAGGAGTCGATCTCGATATACAGTTCGTTGTAACGGATAGTCCGGAAGGTGATTTCGAATATCGGATGCTTGTTCGCAACGACGATGTGAAACTTTCCAGAGAGACAAGCGACAAGCCGGATGCGACGGTCACCAACTCTTATGAGACAGCTGCCGGCATCTCCAAAGGAGAACTAAACACTCAGATGGCTTTCATCACCGGCAAGCTCAAAGTTGCCGGAAACATGGCCGCTCTTATGCGTAACCAAAGTGTCATTAATCACTTCGCGACTGCTCTTTCCAACTTCGAGACCGAGTACTAATTCTCCGACCGAACGTTCGATCGGTAACTGTCAACCTGTGTCTGAAACGGCATCCTTGAAAACGGGGCTAGGCCGGAATCTGGGAATATTCTTCTCTGGCACGACGAGCTGCTGATTAGTGCGCGGGTTTCTCGCAGTTCGAGGAGCACGGCGTTGAATTTCGAAAGTACCGAATCCGGAGAGCCGCACCGACTCGCCAGCGGCTACTGCAAAAACAACCGAATCCATAGTTTCTTTGATCACCCTGTTCACTACTGAACGCGGGAGATCCGAGGCTACTGACACAGCGTTAACAAGATCTCTTTTGTCCACTCACGTCCTTCCAGATCGGGATCGCAGGCAACTCTAGGGAATCAACGACACAGCACGTCGGTTATTACAGCAATCACTCAGACCCTTGACGACGAACTAGCCTGATAAATGAGTTGCGCGAATAAGGAGCACAATGAGGAAAGTCACAGTTGTCGGCGCTGGAAAGTACGGATCAACCACGGCCCAACGCATCGCCGAAGCCGATCTCGTTGACGAAGTTGTCATGACCGATATTGTCGAAGGCCTCCCGCAGGGGCTAGCTCTCGACATGAATCAGGCTCGTCCAGTGGTTGGCCATCGCACGATGGTCATCGGAACGAACGACTATACCGATACAGCAGGAAGCGACGTGGTGGTCATCACTGCAGGTCTGCCTCGAAAGCCTGGAATGAGCCGTATGGATCTGTTGGAGACCAACGCTCGTATTGTGAAAAGAGTCGTCGAGGAGATTGTCGACAAGTCGCCAGAATGCTTGATCATCGTTGTCACCAACCCGCTCGACCAAATGACCACTTTGGCTGCAGAAGTCTCCGGATTCTCTAGATCGCGAGTAATAGGACAGGCTGGCATCCTCGATAGTTCGCGCTTCGCTCACTTTATAGCCGAAGTAACCAACGAGGACATACAATCGATCAGAGCCGTAACACTCGGTTCTCATGGCGAGACCATGGTTCCGGTCCCCTCACTATGCCGCGTCGGCGACCGCTCTCTCACTGACGTACTTACTCCTGCTGCTATCGATGACCTGGTCGAACGAACCCGCAATGGAGGCGCCGAGATCGTAGGATTACTGAAACAAGGAAGCGCGTACTTCGCACCATCAGCCGCTGCCTACAAGATGGTTCATGCTGTGATAAAAAACACTGGTGAGGAGATGCCCGTCTGTGCCTGGATGACTGGTCAATACGACATTCACGATGTGTACCTTGGTGTCGAAGCCAAGATCGGCGCCGGAGGAATCCAACAGATCGACGAGTTGCCTGTTACCGAAACAGAACTCGCCGCACTTCATGCCGCAGCGGAAGCTGTTCGCGAAAAAGTAACCGACTTAGAAAAGATTGAGTGGGGCAGCTAGGAGGCACTTCGAGGATTAGAAAAGCTTTCCGCTCCATTCGCAAGAAACAATCTGGGGATCAAGCACTGAACAAACCCTTCGGTAAATCACATCCTGTCAACCATTGCAGCTGCGAATTCGGAGGTTTGAACCGGAGACACCCCATCCATCAATCGAGCGAAGTCATAGGTGACAATCCGGTCGTAAATGGATGCCTCTAGCGAAGATTCGATGACATCAGCAACATCACGCCATCCCATATAGC
>CAJWGC010000069.1 GCA_913031525.1 uncultured Acidimicrobiia bacterium
GGAGGTGGGGGGAATCGAACCCCCGTCCCGTGAGGTTTCAACGCCGGCATCTCCGAGCGCAGCTAGCGGCATTTATTCGAGCCTAGGAGCACCGCCAGCAACTCATCCACGGCTCTAGTCGGAATTAAGCTTGGCCCACCGGTCCCGGCACTCCGGCGGGGGCACCCTGCATTGCGTTGCCCGGTTCCGGCGAGGCAGGGACCCCCCGGACGGACAGGCTGCTAGTTGTTAGGCAGCCAGTGCCAGTTCAGAGTCGGCACGTATTGTTTTCCCGGCTTTTAACGAGGACTCCGGGGTACCTCGGCTCGCTTCCGAAGCATCAACCCTCACGGTCGAAACCACGTCACCCCCATACAGAGAAGACGCCGAAGCATCTCTGTAATTGTACCAGTCAGGAAGCTATCTGTTTTCGTCAACCACGACGACGGGCTCGGTCCATTTCACGTTTCATCTCGCGCTCTTTGATCGCCTGACGCTTGTCGTACAGAGCTCTGCCTCTCGCTATTGCAAGCTCAACCTTGGCCAGCCCATGAATGAAATAGATCGAGAGTGGAATCAGCGTCAACCCAGCTTCGTTCACCTTCCTTGCGAGATGGGCGATCTCTCGCTTATGGAGCAAAAGCTTGCGAGGTCTTTCGGGTTCGTGTCCGCCCCCACGAGCAAAATGGTACGGGGCTATATACGCACTCTCTAACCAAATAGCGTTACCTCGGACTTGGCCGTAGGCATCTTTGAGTTGGGCTTGGCCTGTTCGCAGGCTTTTAACCTCTGATCCAATTAGAACAATTCCACACTCGAAGGTATCGATAATTTGGTAATCACGTCGTGCACGCCGGTTCGTTGTTACGACTTTGCGCTCTCCGGACTGAACATGTTTAGCCATCAGATCAACCTGGGAGATAGGAAACAGGATCAACAGGATCACCGTCGATCATCACTTCGAAATGAAGGTGAGCGCCGGACGCCATACCGCTTGAGCCAGCTTTGCCGACGACTATACCGCCCGGAACAATCTCGCCTTTCGCTACCTGAAATGCTGACAGGTGGGCATAAAGAGTCGACATTCCGTCGCCATGATCGATCACTACCGTCCGACCATAACCACCCCAGTTGCGGGCCAGAATGACGGTTCCGCCTCGAGCAGATTTAACTGATTGGCCATGACCGGCAGCCATGTCGATCCCTTCATGAATGCGTGTATATCCCAGGATCGGATGTACGCGCGGACCGAAAGCAGAAGTTATCCGACCTGGTACGGGCCTGGTAAATCCGGAATCCGAAACGGCCAAAGCAGCCTGCTGGCGAGCTTGCTCAACGTTTATCTTGCGCTTTATGTTGAGCCTCTCATTCTCGAGAGCCGCTAGTTCACCTTCAAATTCGCCTAACTCCACATCTAATTCCCGCAAAAGCGACCCAAGACTGGTAATTGATTGTTCCAACAATTTCTTATCTGTATTGAGGACATCTCGGACTCGAGAAAGATCGGCTTGGATCACATCTATGCGCTCTAACTCGACAGTGACTTGTCCCTCCTGCTCGGCTACTTTGGCTCGTTGTTCGTCTTCGCTGCGCTCAAGCGAGAGAAAAACTGTGAGGTCTCTGCGGGTGTGGACGGACACCCGTTCGAGGTAGACAAGACCTACGGAGATATCCGTGACCTTCTCAGCAGCGAAGGACAGCGCCGCGAAATCATTCCGACCTCTTACGTAAGCTGCGCGCGCAGCCCGGACTGCTCCGGATCTTTCCTGCGCAATCGCGGTTCGGGTCTCAAAAAGTCGAGCATGTCCCTCCAATAATTGCTTACGTAGATCGACAAGCAATCCCTCGCTGTCCTCTACCTCCCCCTTCAGCCGAGACAATGCTGATTCACTCCCGGAGATGGCGGAAAGAAGACGACCAAGGCTTCCATCGGCAGCTCTGATTCGAGCAGCAAGATCGGATCGATCGACAGTCACATCGTCGATCTGGCTGCTCAATGTGCGGATGCGATCAACAACGTCTTCGAGATCATCGCTCAAATCGTCCGCGTTAACACGAGCAGGCGACAAGGCAACAATCAGGACTAAAGCTACAAGTACCCCTCTTGAGAGGCTCCCGTTCATCGGCGAATTAATCGGTGGACTGCCAGGCTGATACTGGAACCGACAAATCCCACCGCTAAGCCGACTCCTAGGAACAGCACACTCCGTTTTCGTAGAAAATCCCTGCTTACTTCGAGGTCAACAAACTGTATCCCTCCCTGTAGGTTGTCTACTGCGAGGTCGTACAAGCCATAAGCCACCGCAACTGCCAACCCCGCCCCCACAAGACCTTCAATCATGCCCTCGACCCAGAAAGGAGTACGCACATACCAACTACCTGCTCCTACCAATCTCATGATCTCCAGTTCTTCACGCCTCGCATATATCGCCATATGGATAGTGTTGGCGATGAGAGCAACAGCAGCTACACCAAGGGCAGCGGCCAGTATCCAGAAGAAAACCCTGAGTCCATCTCGTATCGCCACAATTTGGTCAACCGCCTCCCCAGCGGAAATGACCTCCTCAACCCCAGGAGAGTTGCGCAGTCTCTGTTCAATCGCCTCGTAGTGACTGAGGTCAACTGCTCTCACACGTATCGATCTAGGCGCAATTTGTGGATTTTCTTCAAAGACTCTTCGTGTCGCAGGGTCGTCGGCAAACATTTGTAGAGCTTCTTCGTACGCCGCGGCTTTATCGACAAAGAAAATCTCCTCGACTTCATCCCATTGTTCGATTTCGCTGAGCAAAGCCTCCGCGTTCGAAAAATCATCTCGGAGAAAAGCGATGACTCTTACATCGTTAGACCACTGAAGGGTATTGACTCTGGCAATCTCTCCGAATATCAGAGTTCCAAACGTGAGAAAAAGAGATACGAATACTGCGAGAACGGCACCGAGCACTACGAGACCATTCCGCTGAATATTGTTCACTGCCTCGCGGAACACGTAGAGCATTCGCATCACGAACTACGATCATTCGGGGAGTCCGTCCAAACCTGGAACTCAGCTGTCGGAGCTGGATCTCTATCAGTTTCATCTTTTCGAGAGGCCAAAGGAACTTCCGGATCTCTCACGATCTCGGCTTCAGAATTATCTCCTGATTCTGGTCCGGTCGTAATACTTACGTCTCTGGAAAGAGCAGGAGCCGTCGGCTGCAAAGCTTCTCTAGGGCCCTTTCCCCCAGGCCCATATACCCCTCGGCTCTCGTCCCGTACGATGCGACCGGTATCCAGTTCGACAACGCGGCGACGCATAGCATCGACAATGGCATGATCGTGGGTCGCCATCACCACAGTAGTCCCCGTACGGTTGATTCGATCAAGTATCCGCATAATGCCGACTGATGTCCCGGGATCGAGATTCCCAGTTGGCTCGTCTGCAAGGAGTATGAGCGGCCGATTCACAAAAGCCCTGGCAAGTGAGACACGTTGCTGTTCCCCTCCCGAAAGCTGCCTTGGGTATCGATCGGCTCTTGCGGAGAGACCGACGAGCTTGAGAACTTGCGGCACTTGCGTGTGGATAATGCTGCGAGGCCGTCCCGTTACCTCCAGAGCAAATGCAACGTTCTCGTAGACCGATTTATTCGGGAGCAACTTAAAGTCCTGAAACACGGTACCAATCGATCGACGGAGATGAGGAATCTTCCATGAAGCCAGCTTGGAAGCATGTTTGCCTGCCACCCAAATATCTCCCGCGGTCGGTACCTCCTCTCTCATCATGAGACGGATAAGAGTCGACTTGCCTGATCCAGACGGACCCACGAGAAATACAAATTCGCCCCGGCTGATATCCAGGGTAACGTCGCGGACAGCCGCAGTTGCACTGTCGTAGACCTTGGTAACGCTTTGCAGACGGATCATGAGGTCATCACATTCGAGCAGGTCATTCTCTGCTCCAGGCTCGCTGTTGCCGCCCCTCCTCCGCCAACGCGAGAAAGCGTAGCCGCGGTTACGCGTAAGTCATCGTATCGCTGCATTGTTAGTGGATTTCCTCACGATGTTGCCGTCGCCACTGAAGATAAGATTCCATAAAAGGCTCAATAGCTCCATCAAGCACACCCTGGACATTTCCGACCTCGAGATCAGTTCGCAGATCTTTCACAAGTTGATATGGCTGCAACACGTATGAACGGATCTGTCGTCCCCATCCGGCTTCAGTCTGTTCGCCGCGAATCTCATCAATCTCCTTCTGGTGCGCCAGACGGGCCAAATCGGCTAGTCGAGCAGCGAGAAGCTGCATCGCCCTGTTCCGATTCTGGAGCTGAGAACGTTCCGCCTGGCAGCTCACAACGACACCAGTCGGAAGGTGCGTAATCCGAACTGCCGAATCCGTTACGTTGACGTGCTGTCCTCCAGCACCCTGAGAACGAAAAGTTTCGATTCTCAAATCATCAGGATTTATCGCAAACTCTGTTATCTCTACTTCAGGGATCACATCAACTCCAACAAACGAAGTGTGCCTGCGCGCTGCTGCATCAAAGGGACTAATCCGGACAAGGCGATGCGCGCCACGCTCACTTTCAAAATTTCCATAGGCGTGCTCGCCTCGGACGGTTATCGTCGCCGACTTCAAGCCGGCCTCTTCTCCGAGTGAAACCTCGTCAATCGTGAATTCGTAGTCGCTGCGCTCAAGAAACCGCGTGTACATCCGTAAGAGCATCTGTGCCCAATCCTGCGCGTCTACTCCTCCTGCCCCAGCATGAACGCTGACGATTGCAGGACGATCATCGTATTCACCGAAATAAAGAGCAGCTCTTTCCAATCTCGATAATTCATCCTCGAGATGACTGATATCCGATGCCACTTCATTCAGTGCTTCACGATCCTCCTCATCTTGAGCAAGCTCTAGTAGAACCAGTGAGTCGTCAAGGGAGCTCTCCAGATGCTCGACTCGCGTTATTACTGCCTCGTGGCCCGAGAGTCTGCGAGTAATTTCGAGAGCGCGCTCTTGGTTGGCCCACAAATCAGGATTCGACGCAGCTTTCCGTAGCTCGGCTAACTCTGCCGCCTTGCCCTCGAAGTCAAAGAAACCTCCTGGCGTCATCGAGACGAGAAGCTAGCTCTTTAAGTAGAGAACGAAGATCGGTGTTGTTCATGAAAATGAATCCTAAAAAGATCTACCCGTCGAGTGGTCTCGCACCTGGGTGACCATGGCAATGCTTGTACTTTTTGGCTGAACCGCACGGACATACCTGATTCCGACCCACCTTACCTTTGGCGCTCACGGGCCTCTGCTTAGCCGTAATGCCGGGTGTATTTGCCTGAACAATTTGTGGCTCCATCCTTTTATTTTGAACTACTTCGACGTGATAAAGATACCTAATAGTGTCGTACTTGACGGCATCTACGAGGCCTGTGAACAAGTCGAAACCTTCCCTCTGATATTCCACAAGAGGATCCTTCTGAGCCATAGCCCTCAGGCCGATTCCTGCCCTGAGATAATCCATTTCGGCCAGGTGCTCGCGCCATTTGTTATCGATAATCGACATAACAACCGATCGAGCCAACTGTTCGAGCATTTCAGCACCGATTTGCTCAACTCGAGCCTCGTACTTTTCATCGGCATCAGCCTGCACTGCGTCGATCAACTCCTGATCGTCCATATCTGTCGAATGCACAAACATTGAACGAGAAACAGAGCTTGGATAGACAGAACGCAAAGCTGCTTCAAGCTCAGTCCATGGCCACTCCAAGGGATCAAGATCTGCGATATGTTCGAGAACGATGCTTTCCAAGACCTCATCTCGCCACTCCGCGATCAGATCGTCGGTGCCTTCTCCTGCAAGAACCTGATTTCTCCATTGGTAAATGATCTCTCGCTGAGTATTCATCACTTCGTCATACTTCAAGACGTTCTTGCGAATCTCGAAGTTTTGGGCTTCAACTTGACTCTGTGCCTTCTCAATAGCGTTCGTCACTCGCTTATGCTCGATGGGCATATCACGCGGCATCTTGAGCCATCGCAAGATGGCCTCGACAGGACCGGAAGCGAAACGCCTCATAAGGTCGTCCTCTAACGAAAGATA
>CAJWGC010000070.1 GCA_913031525.1 uncultured Acidimicrobiia bacterium
AGCCAGCAATATGTCCGGATGGAGGATCTACTTACTGGGGATGGGTCACCGTTCGATGTCTTCGGGGGCGAGCGCCTAAGCGAAATATTTGGCAGACCCACAAGGCGATCGCAACCCGGACGCGATCTATCAGCCAACTTATCTCTTACCTTCCACGAGGCGATCTCCGGAGTGACCAAGCAGGTCACGATCCATGGAAATACGACGAAGGTAAAAATCCCTCAAGGCGTAGAAAACGGTTCCCGCATCCGCCTCAAAGGTCAAGGAGAATCGGGCTCCCGCGGCGGCCCCTCGGGAGACGCCTACGTAACAGTCCGAGTCGCCGAACACCCGGTATTTTCCCGTAGCGGAAGCAACCTCGGTATCACCGTACCGATTACGTTCATCGAAGCAACTCTCGGCGCAAAAATAGACGTCCCCACTCTCGAAGGATCTATACGGCTGCGCATACCATCGGGAACAAAGACTGGAAAGATCTTCCGCGTCAATGGTCGAGGAGTCCAAACCACCAAGGACATCGGCGATCTCCTAGTAACGGTGGAGATAATCGTACCGACAGAGCTCACTAACGAGCAGCGCGCATCATTAAAAAATCTCAAAGACAACGGATTAAACGAGAACCCGAGAACACACCTGGGGGTGTAGCTATGCCTGTCAGAAAAAACGCGGTCTACATAATCTCAGTTGCGGCCGAACTGGCCGGAATGCATCCGCAGACGCTTCGGATCTACGAACGAAGGGGACTCATCGAGCCCTATCGCACTCCAGGAGGAACCCGGCGTTACAGCGATCAGGATCTAACACGCTTGAGTCTCATCCAGGAACTCACCTCGTCAGGAGTCAACCTCGAAGGAGTGCGGCAGATTCTCCAGCTTCAGAATGAGAACCAACGTCTGCGTAACCAGGTTGACCGGCTTCGTCGACTCCTGGATGATGCGGAGAGGAGATTCTCTGGTCAGTCCTCTACTGGCTCGGTAGTGCGAGAGGTGAGAATCCGCGGACGCCGCAATTTGCCGGACATCCGTCGACGCGGCCCATTTAGCTGATTACTCGTACGCTCATTTCGAGGATTGGACAAGTGAACGATCCGCTACGCCACGAAAGTCTCACCGTCGGGCTGCTGGACAACAAAGGACAAAGCGAGGCTTGCCCTATTCGGCCATCTATCGAGAGTGGAGCGCGAGAGCGAGTTCGCTGCAGGACGAAAGATCCTCCAATCATTCATCCCAGGTAACGCCACGGTGAGTACCAGGTTGGGTCGAGGTTTGAGTTCGATTCCATCGAAATCGAAACCCTCAAGTTCAACAACTGCCAGGTCAAGTTCGTCGCAGCGCGCTATAAAGTCTCGAGCCGCCTCAGGACGAAAGAACCCCTCACCATCAGGGCTGCGGTATACAGCAAGAGAATCAAACTCAGTGGCGAGAGCAATGGTCGCCGGATGTTCATCTTCCCAATCGTCTTCCCCCTCGGAGCGTCCAACGGAAAATCCTGTCTCGCCATATTCATCAGGAAAGAATCGAAACTCCTCTGGCGTCACGATGGCCTCCGCTAGGCCCAAAATACGAAATACATCTCCCATTTCGAGGTCATGAACACCGCCATCCTCATCGGGGTAAACCTGTACAACCGCAACATCGCCGTCCCAGAAAACCATGCCGACGAAATCATCGTCGCGCCAAATCTCTACGACAGGCTCTTCAAAGCCTTCCCGGTCAGACTCTACGATTCGTAAGGGGATCACGTCAGGATCCTAACCCCAATCCAAAAGTTGAGTGATAGGGACTTAGATTTTTATGATTAATCATGTTAAGCTATGGGCATGAATCTTCGTGCATTGACTAATAAATCACAACAAGCTGTCCTCGCTGCTCAAGAATTAGCCCGATCCGCCAATCATCACCAAGTGGACCCCCTCCACCTCACCGCTGCCCTGTTCAGCCAGCCGGACACCGTGCTCTTCCCTGTACTCTCTGCTCTCGGCCAGGACCCCACAGAGCTTCGACGTACGACTAATGCAGCACTCAAAGATCTACCCCAGGTGTTCGGGAATGTCGGAACGATCCAGCTCTCTCCCGCCTCTGCGGTCGTCCTCGATGCAGCAGAGGCAAAACGGCGCGACTTCAAAGATCAATACATCTCGATAGAGCACATCCTGCTCGGCCTTTCCGAATCTAAAGGAACAAGCGGCGACATCCTGCGTGCCTCGGGCATCACCTCGGAAGCCGTGTTAAGGGCACTAGCTACCGTTCGCGGATCGCAGCGCGTGACAACAGACAATCCAGAAGAAACACTAGCGCCGTTAGAAAACTTCGGTAGAAACCTCGTGCAATCCGCTGCACAAGGGAAGCTCGATCCGGTCATAGGGCGCGAAGATGAGATCAAACGAGTGATCCAAGTTTTGTCGCGCCGTACCAAAAATAACCCTGTTCTCATTGGGGAACCGGGAGTAGGCAAGACAGCCATTGCTGAGGGGCTAGCTCAGCGCATTGCGGACGGCGATGTGCCCAAGGGGCTCAAGTCGAAGCGGATCATCGCACTCGACCTAGGCGCCATGATTGCTGGAGCAAAATACCGAGGCGAATTTGAAGAGCGTCTAAAGGCGACACTCGATGAAATAAAAGCCGCTGAAGGTCAGATCATTACTTTTATCGACGAAATGCACATGATCGTGGGGGCTGGCGCTGCAGAAGGAGCTATGGACGCGGCCAACATTTTGAAACCAATGTTGGCGCGCGGTGAGCTACGAATGATCGGCGCCACGACTCTCGACGAATATCGGAACTGCATCGAAAAAGACACCGCGCTCGAGCGACGCTTCCAGTCCGTGCTAGTCGAACCTCCCTCGGTCGAGGAAACAGTGGGAATTCTTCGAGGCCTAAAAGAACGTTACGAAGTCCATCACGGAGTCCGGATCACCGACGCGGCCCTAATAGCCGCTTCCGCTCTTTCGGATCGCTATATACCCGCGCGGCACTTGCCCGACAAAAGTATCGACCTCATCGACGAATCGGCTTCTCGATTGCGCATTCAGATCGATTCGATGCCCGACGAGATCGACAAACTGGAACGTCATCGCCGCGAACTCAAGATCGAACTCAATGCCGCAACCGAAGAGAAAGATGAAGCAAGCGTCAACCGCCGGACCTCCATCGAGACTGACCTCATCAACCTAGAGAAAGAGCTCAGCGAACTCCAAGCCCACTGGCAGCTGGAAAAGCAATACATAGAAGAGATTCGATCGGCAAAAGGGTCGATCGAAGAGGCCCGAACTGAGGCTGAACGCAATGAACGAATAGGAGAACTCGAGCGCGCCGCTGAGTTGCGCTACGGGATAATGCCTCGCCTGGAAGCCAGCCTTTCCTCGAGTCAGAAAGAATTAGCCAAGCTTCAGTCGACGACCGCGATGCTTAAAGAAGAAGTCACCGAAGAAGACATAGCTGAGGTCGTCGCCCGCTGGACAGGAATACCCGTTTCTCGACTCCTGGAGGGCGAGGCAGCCGAACTTATCCAGCTCGAAGACCATCTGCACAAGCATGTTGTCGGTCAGGCCGATGCCGTCTCAGTTGTCTCTAACGCAGTCCGACGCAGCCGAGCTGGACTCTCCGACCCAAACCGCCCAGTGGGATCATTTCTCTTCCTGGGACCAACCGGAGTCGGAAAGACTGAACTCGCCAGAGCTCTTGCCGAGTTCCTACTCGGCGACGAACGCGCCATCGTCCGCCTTGACATGTCCGAATATATGGAAAAGCATACGGTCAGTCGGCTAATCGGCGCTCCTCCTGGATATGTTGGTTACGACAAGGGCGGCCAGTTGACCGAAGCCATACGCCGTAGACCCTATTCGGTAATTCTGCTCGACGAAGTGGAAAAAGCTCATCCCGACGTGTTCAACGCTCTGTTACAAGTACTGGAGGACGGCCGGCTCACTGACGGTCACGGCCGTACCGTCGACTTCACCAATGTCGTCTTAATCATGACATCAAACCTTGGCTCAGAGTTAACTGATTCCAAACTTCCAGATGAGATGATGCGTGAACGTGTACTGAACGTGGTACAGAAGCATTTTCGCATTGAATTCATCAACCGGATCGACGACATCGTCGTGTTTTCAAAGCTAACCCCTGAAGAGCTTCGCACCATCGTCGAGATCCAGTTCGCGCATGTTCACCAGCGATTAACGGAACGTAATATCGATCTCATACTGAGTGAGGATGCGGCAAACTGGCTTGCCGAACATGGATATGATCCAACATTCGGTGCCCGGCCGCTGAAACGACTCCTCCAAAAGAACGTAGCGGACCCTCTAGCCCTAGCTCTACTTCAAGGCCGTTTCGAGAACGGAGACACAGTCGACGTTATCGTTGCGAACGACTCATTGGCATTCGCGGCGGCCTAGAGACGGCTATTCCTCGCCAATCCTCTCCCCCAAGGCAACGACCGGATCTCATCCAAGCTAATCAGAGGCACGATCCTGCGTAGTCGACTGCGGCTTGGATGGAGATACCTGATGCATCCAGACCGTACGCTGAGGAAACGGAATCTCGATGCCTTCCCGGTCGAAAGCGTATTTGATACGCGCTCGCAGTTCTCGAGCAGCCGCGAACTGTTCAGCTGGTTCGACCTTAACGCCAACTCTGAGCGTTACCGCATCCGCCCCAAAATTCTGAATACCGTAAACCTGAGGCTCTTCCAGGACAGTGGCGTTAGGAAGGGCTTCTTCCCATAAACCATCTGCAGCACGTTTAATGACCTCCATAGCGTGCTCGACGTCTGTGTCGTAGGCCACGTCTACATCCAAAATCGCCCGGGCCCACTGTTGGGATTTGTTGGCTACACGACGAATTTCGCCATTGGGAACGTGCCACAAAGTACCGTGGCCGTCGCGGACCAACGTAGTCCGCAAATTGACTGCCTCCACTTTTCCAGCCGCTTCACCTAAATCAACGATGTCTCCAACACCGTACTGATCCTCAATCAGCATAAAAATACCGCTCAGAAAGTCCTTCACAAGGCTCTGAGCTCCAAAGCCGAGGGCGACGCCCACAATTCCCGCTCCGGCGATCAACGGACCGAGATTGACATTGAACTCGCCCAACGCCATAGCGGTGGCGACGAAATAAATCGCGATGGTTGCAATAGATCGCAACACTGACCCAAGAGTGTGAGCGCGTTGTTTAGAGCGTTCTATCTGGACGGTCTGGCGTTCTTCCCGACGTAAGGCGAGTGCTTGAAGAGCTTCGAAACGCTTCGGCTTATCGTCCTTAATTACCTCTTGTTTGGATTCCTCCAGTTTCCTTGATCGCAACTCGACAATCTGTTCGATAGCTCGATCGATAGTCCGACCGGAGATCCGATTGATCACCCAAGCAATCAGAAGAATAACAAGGGCATTGATAGCGGGAACGAGAGAATCGACAATTTCTGCGAACGTCTCGTTGCCAGTGACATTGAACGCTAATTCACAAAGAAATCCAGAACTTTCACCACAGGCTTCGACGAGGCTGGCAGCCAACACAGTAATGATCATCTCAGGTCCTCTCGTAGCGTTGCCGATGCAACGATAGAAGATGGCAGTTCTCTTATGGAATCACATCGGCTATAACCTGGATAACAACAGAAAACCGAAAGAAGCTGAATGGCTAAACGAAGTGTTCGAAACGAATTTCGATCAAAGCACAAATAGTGCCGCATAGAGGCATACATGGCTACCCGTAGTGGCATTGATCTCATTTTGTCCGACTGCGAGCAATACTGGCTAGAAACCGGCGTTCCAAGACAAATCGTCGCTAAAATGAAGACTGATCTGGCAGATCATCTCCGCGATGCACTAGCCGAGGGACGAAACGTCGAAACGGTCATCGGAGCTGACCTGCTTAGCTTCGCCGAGTCCTGGGCATCTGGACCTCGCGACGCAGAGAGCTACACAGTACGGGAAGCGGTAGAACAGCGACGCCACGCTCGAAAGGAAATCTGG
>CAJWGC010000071.1 GCA_913031525.1 uncultured Acidimicrobiia bacterium
GAATCTACTGTGGGGTAGTGATGTACATGGTTCTACGCTTGGCATCATTGGGCTAGGTCGTATTGGTCGAGCGATCGCCCGCAGGGCAGGCGGATTCGGTATGCGTGTCTTCTATAGCTCGCGTAGTCGCCACCTTGACGCCGAAGAAACCCTTGGCATCGAGTATGTCCATCTTGAGGGACTACTCGCTGTAGCTGATCACGTCATTGTTGCCACTTCACTTACTAGAGACACATACCATTTGATAGACGCGGCTGCGTTGGATGTTATGAAGGCTTCAGCAACGCTGATCAACATTTCACGCGGCAAAACTGTCGATTCTGGGGCTCTCTACGTTGCTCTTCGAGATGGTGTGATAGCCGCAGCTGGACTCGATGTGACCGATCCCGAACCACTTCGAGCTGATCATCCACTGGTGGGTTTACCCAACTGCGTTATCGTTCCTCATCTTGGTAGTTCAAGCCGGAGCACCCGGGAGTCGATGGCCTTGTTGGCGGTCAATAACCTTATTGCCGGTTTAGCTGGTGAGCGTCTGGCGGCATGCGCGAATCCCGAAGTTTACGACTAAAGAAGTTGAATGATTTGGCCTAGAGCGCACTCGGGATAGACTCACATTGATTCGGTCGCCGATTAGGCGGAAAAACCGGATCTTTGCCTGAACCGGTCCGGAGTCACCGTGTCTGCCAGCTTCATTTCTGCCCACGGAGGCCATCTTGTCGATCTACTCGTAGAAGAAGATCGCGCGATTGACTTACGTGAGGCATCCCGAGACTGGTTGTCTATTGATCTCACTCAGCGCCAAGTTTCTGATCTTGAGCTACTTCTAAATGGGGGCTTCTCGCCGCTGACTAGTTTCATGGGGCGCAGCGACTACGAGTCGGTGTGCCAAAGAATGCGACTTTCCGACGGGACGTTATGGTCGATTCCGATCGTTCTCGACATATCCGATGTTGTGGCGGCCAAGCTTGGTGGTGGCGAATTCCTTGCATTGCGGGATCCCGAAGGTGTCATGCTCGCCTCGCTTGAGGTTCATGAGGTATGGCAGCCGGATCGCCGAGAAGAAGCAGAACTTGTATACGGGACAGTGGATTCTTTGCATCCCGGCGTCGACTACTTATTCAATAAAACTGGATCTCATTATGTGAGCGGAGTGCTTGAAGGTCTGCGACTCCCAGTGCATTATGACTTTAGTGAACTGCGTTGTTCACCGGCCGAACTCAGAGCAGAGTTCTCAAGCTTGGGATGGCGAAAAGTCGCGGGTTTCCAGACTCGGAATCCTATGCATCGTGCGCATGTTGAAATTACCCGTCGCGCTGCGGTTGAAGCCGACGCCAACCTTCTCATCCACCCTGTTGTAGGAATGACAAAAGCCGGTGATGTAGACCATTTCACGCGAGTGAGGGCGTATAAATCGGTGATGAGTCGTTATCCGCGAAACACTGCAAAGCTGGGTTTGCTCAATTTGGCTATGCGAATGGCGGGACCGCGTTCAGCTCTATGGCACACCATCATTCGTAAGAATCACGGCTGCACCCATTTCATCATTGGCCGCGACCACGCTGGCCCGGGTAAGGATGGAGACGGGGTCGATTTTTATGGCCGCTATGACGCCCAGGAGATGGTTCTGGCCCATGAAGGGGAGCTTGGCATGACAGTGGTTCCTTTCCGGAACATGGTTTATCTCGCTGACGAGAATCGCTTTGTGGCTTTTGATGCAGTACCTGACGGCAAACGAGTTCTCAATATCTCAGGCACCGAACTTCGATCCCGGCTGACAGAAGGCCGTGATATTCCGTCATGGTTCACTTATCCAGAGGTCGAGCGTGAGCTTCGAAAGACTCATCCGCCTCGCTCGAAACAGGGATTCACCGTGTTTTTCACCGGTCTGTCGGGATCCGGGAAGTCAACCATTGCAAACGCAGTGCGTGTCAAGTTGATGGAGATAGGAGGACGACCCGTCACATTGCTAGACGGTGACATCGTGCGTACCAATCTGTCGTCAGAGCTTGGATTCTCTCGGGAACATCGTGCTCTCAATATCCACCGGATTGGATTTGTTGCTTCCGAGATCACCAAGAACGGCGGAATTGCCCTTTGTGCGCCGATCGCCCCGTATGACTCGGTTCGCAAAGACAATCGATCGTTGATTTCGCCCTTGGGCGGATTCGTTCTTGTCTATGTTTCGACTCCGCTTGAGGTGTGCGAACGGCGCGATCGTAAGGGTCTTTATGCGAAAGCTCGTGCAGGACTCATCAAGGAGTTCACGGGAGTATCTGATCCGTACGAGGTTCCTGAAGATTCAGATTTAGATATTGATACGACTGGCCTCACTCCGGAGGAGGCAGCCAACATGGTCATCCTTCACTTGGAGGAGATCGGCTTTATCGGAGGAAAGCACAGCAGCAATTGAATTGAGAACAATCATCTGTTTGATCTCTTGGCTGGCGGAATGAGCTATTTGGCGCTTGTTCTTGTGCTGACCGCCGCGCTGCTTCACGCATCCTGGAATCTCGTTTTGAAGACCAGTCGAGATCGACTCACGGCTGCTGGTGTGCAACTCGCTATCTCGGCGTTTGTGTCGTTTCCTTTTCTGCTTTTCTGGAGTCTTCCATTGTCGGCTCTTCCCTATCTTGTCGCGTCGTCAATGTTCCATTTGGGCTATGTCATAACCCTCGTCGGAGCATATGATCGCGCTGATTTTTCGATGGTCTATCCCGTGGCTAGGGGAACCGCTCCTATCTTGATCACGGTTGGTGCTGCAGTGGCCCTAGACGAAGTTCCCGGGGTGAGAGGGCTCATCGCCATCGGTCTTGTAGCAGCGGGGATCGTGTTTATAGCGGCGTGGCAAAACGGATCCGGGCTGCTTTGGGCGTTGGCCACGGCCGTATTTATCGCTGGCTATATGATGGTCGACGGGGTCGCGGTTCGTAAGCTCGATTCAAGCATTGGTTACACGCTCGCCGCTTTTATTGGCTTCGCTATCACGCTTGTTCCTGTGGTTTTATGGAGACGAACGGCAGCAGAGATCACACTCACGATCCGTGAAGAGGGTTGGAGCCATTTGCTAGCTGCGCTCGCTGGCGTATTGGGGTACGTGTTAGTACTCGCCGCGGCCAGGTTTGCTCCACTCGGGCTTGTATCTGCCTTCCGGGAGACGTCTGTGGTTTTTGGCGCAATCGGAGGTTGGATTCTTCTCAAAGAAGATTTGGGTAGGCGTCGATTCCTCGGGGCATTTTTGATTGCTGTCGGTCTCCTCACTCTGCTAATCCGTGTTTGACCTGGCGATGCGCTAGCGTCGCTGTATGACCTCGATAACTCGGCTCACGGATTCCTGCTTGCTCGTCGAAAGTGATGACGGATCCATTTTGCTAGACCCTGGTTTTTTCACTTGGCAGTCAAGGGAATTTGACCTCGATTCTCTTGGAGAAGTTCAGCGTGTTCTCATTACCCATGAACACGGAGATCATGCAAATCCTGAGTTTATTCGATGGCTCCTTGACCGGGGAGAAGATGTGACTGTCTATTCCAACCGTGCAGTCCAGCGTGTCCTAGCCGAACACGACATCGAGGTGGTGACCGATGTTCCAAACGGTATCGACATTGAAGATGTTATGCACGAAATGACTCCTACGGGATCGGCCCCTCCCAATAGAGCTTTCACTATTGATGGTGTTTTGACACATCCTGGTGACAGCTATCAGCCAACGCGCACCGCTCCAGTTCTCGCTCTGCCGTTGCTTGTTTTATGGGGGTCGACAACCTTGTCAGTCGAGTTCGCTCGTCGGTTGGGGCCAAAGCAAGTTATACCTGTGCACGACTTCTATACCAGTTCTAGCGGTCGGAGATTTATTTCCGAAATGGTGAAGGGTGTTCTTTTGCCTGATGGAATCGAACTGGTCCCTCTCGACTGGGGCGAAAGCTACACGATCTGAATTCCCAGCAACACCAAGCTTTCTGGATAGTGAATTTGATTTGATTAAGCGTTTTGGATGAAGTTCTGATACCGGCTGTGTTGTACCGCTAGCGGAAGGTTCACATTATTCGATAGGCGTCCTAGCCTCATTGCAGGATGCAAACGTTTACTTCGAATCGAGCTGGACTGTTTTTCATTGTGGCCCTAACCCTGTTAGCCGCAATGATGACATCTACCGCGCAGGCGCAAACTGAGCAGGAAGTCGAACGTGAAGAAGCTGATGCTGCAGCGGCGTATGCAGAGTTTGTCGCGCTCCAGGAAGAAGTAGATGATGCAGTCGCTGCACACGAAGCAATCAGAGCACAGACTTTCGATCTCGAATATCACATGGATCGTCTTGCGGAGCGCGTTGCGAACGACATGGAAAGAGCGGCTGAACTTCGAGAGCAGGCCGAAGAAATGGCTTTATCGGCGTACATGGGAGGGAATAGGAGAAACGTGAATGCGGCTCTCGAAGCGGCCACTATCCAGGATGTCGTCACTTCCCAGGCACTTTTCGAGCGTGCCAATCAGACAAGCCTTGCTTCGCTGGATCGCCTGAAAGCGGTGACTCGTGAAGTGGAGCGTCTCTCTGATGATCTGGCTATGGACCGGATCAGGATGAGAACATTGGAGGAAGAGGCAGTTGTTGCGGTAGAAGTGATCCAGGTCGTTCAAGCTGCTGCCCTTGAATGGTACGAACGAGAAGACGCAGAAGCTTTGGCTGCTCGCGAAACATGGGAGAAAGAACTAGAGCGCCGTCGTGTAGTTGAAGCGAAACGGAGGGCTCGAGAGATTGCTCGTAAGGCTGCAGCCGAAGCGAGAGCGGCCGAGGAAGCTAAACGAAAAGCTAAAAAAGAAGCTGCTCGCCGGGCTGAAGCGGAACGTAAGGCAGCCCAAGATCAGAATGAAGATCCTCAGAAGAAGAACAACTATGTCATGCCAGAAGGTGCGGACAACGATGGTGTTTATGAGTATTTAACTTGCCCGCAAACTAACCCTAAGTGGTTCCGCGACACTTGGGGGGCTCCTCGATCCGGGCGCCGAACGCACAAAGGTACGGACATTTATTCGCCCAAAGGGACAAATGTGTATGCGGTGGTGGACGGTCGGATTCGTACGAGGACTGGTGGCCTTGGAGGTCGAGCGCTTTGGCTCTATGGAGAAGATGGAAACGCCTACTACTACGCCCATTTGGACGCCTGGGCTTCAGACGTTACGACTGGCACTCGGGTTCGCGCAGGAGATCTCATTGCATTTGTCGGCAATACTGGCAACGCTTCTGGTGGAGCTAACCACACCCATTTTCAGTTACATCCCGGAGGAGGAGCGCCGATCAACCCTTATCCTACGCTTGTCGCTATTTGCTGAGTGCGGCAGACGGCCCACAGCTAATTGGTTTCATGAACTCAGGAATATAGGGTGATTCACATTTCGCTGGAAGGGCAACTACCGGACTATTTCCAGCGAATACGCGCGACCCCATTCAAGTTTGTTTCAGGACTGATACTGTGCTGGCCTACAGTTCTTTACCGGTGCTCGTTGAGGATGGTCGAGTTATATGCAGGGTTTGCGCGATCTGTTCGATGACTTCGGGGGGTTTTTAGACCGTCACCCATACCTCGAAGCAATGGTCATCCTCTCTATTTTTTATGTGTTGGCGAAGGTGGTTGATTGGCTCGTTAGCGGAATCTTTAGTCGGTTAGTTCGACGGTCGGATACTGATTTCGATGACAAGCTTATGGAGATCCTTCATCGGCCTCTCAAGATGACGATCGTAATGATCGGTTTGATCACCGCGGCGTATCGGATTGACATCGAACGCGATATAGAGGGTCCTGTGGTGTTGGCTGCCTCCACAGTGTTGATTATTTTCTGGATGCTATTCGCTCGCCGTTTTGCTCAGCTAAGCCTCAGCGCGATGCGGGATCATTCGGAGAGATGGAAATACGTCCATCCAGCTACTGAGCCCTTACTGTCCAATGCTGCCGCTGTTGTGTTCTTCCTGATAGC
>CAJWGC010000072.1 GCA_913031525.1 uncultured Acidimicrobiia bacterium
TGCCGAACGAGTACCAGAATCCCGTTCTTATGCTATCGACCGACGGGGTTGGGACAAAGGCTGAGGTCGCTCGGCGAACTGGCATGGTCGACGGACTGGGATGGGATCTCGTAGCGATGTGTGCCGACGACCTTTCGGCTACAGGAGCTAAGCCGATCGCGCTAACTGACTACATCGCCATCGGAACTCTTGACATGAACCTCATCGAACGACTCGTTGGGTCAATCTCAAGGGCATGCGTGGAAGCTAATATCGTTCTATTGGGTGGGGAAACAGCCGAGCATCCCGGAGTGCTCGCCAGAGACCAGTTTGACCTCTCAGCAACAGCACTCGGTTTAGTTGAACGCAACAAAGTGGTTGACGGATCAGGGATAACTCCCGGTGACTGCATCATCGGCTTGCCTAGTCCGAATCTAAGATCGAACGGATTCTCTCTGCTTCGGAAAACCTTACTCTCACGTTTGGACCCGGCCGACCCCTATCCAGGGAGCTCGCAAACAGTTGCGGAAGCATTGATGGCTCCTTCGATCGTCTATTCACCGGCAGTACACAACCTCCTCGGCCAAATCCAACCACATGGCATGGCTCACATCACGGGAGGAGGAATCGCCAGCAACATCGAACGAATCCTCCCATCAGGCACGGCCGCCGAGATCGACTCCAAAACCTGGATAACACCTGAAACTTTCCAAGGGCTGTACGAAGCAACCGGAGCAAATGAAAGTGAGTTATATCGAACCTTCAACATGGGAATCGGATACGTCATCGTCGTAGACGGTGGAGATTTAGATCAAGCTGTGTCCTTACTGATAGCGGCAGGTCACGATGCTCGCGAGATTGGCAGAATCGTGCCTGGCCAAGGCAAAACGGAAATCATCGGAATCAGGTAATGATGCCGACATGGCAGGCGAATACGCCTGTAAGGCGATTTGAGTTTTTCTTCTCTTCTTCCGAACGATTTTGAGATTGATCGCATCGAGCGAGACGCGGAAGTAAATCGCGCTACCAAACTCGATCGTGAAAATTGCCGCCATACTCGTGACACCGTCGCAATTGCAGATAGCTCGAAACAGACGGATCTAAGGTTGAAGAGTGATTACTCAAAGCTTCTCACCGGTAGGCGCAATCCTGGTAGGAGGAAGAGGAATCCGCATGGGACGGGATAAGGCATCGACGCTCTTTCGGGGAGAGCCGATGCTGACTCACGTAGCTACGGCGTTGCGCTCAGCAGGATGTGAACCTCTGGTGGTAGGCCGCAAGACAGCCGGTGACTTCCCCGCGGTAGAAGACGATTTCAAGGACCAACGTGGACCAGCCGCGGGGCTAGCCACCATCCTGCGCCTTTGCAATGAGCGTGACGTAGCGCTGATAGCAACCGACCAGCCCTTGCTAAATCCAGTCACTGTTCAACGCTTGCTAAGCCTCGAAGGTGACGCTGTGGTTCCTGTAGACCAGGGAATCCGCCAGGTCACCTGTGCTATCTATCGACATGCTTGCCTCGAACCGCTGGAGCAAGCCCTCGCGAACAAAGACAACCTATCGCTCCAAGCATTACTGAATTCCGTTATGACGCGTGAGGTTCCTGAAACCGAATGGAAAACATGGGGAGAAGATGGGAGATCCTGGTGGAGCCTCGACACCCCCAAAGAGCTCAGCAGAGCTGAAGACTGGCAACCGGACATCGGCCCTCCATCCCCCGATCGGTGAATCCTAAAAACAACAATCTGATTTCCTCGGCGAATGACATTCCTATGTGTAACAATGCTCCTGTGATGACAATGCCACGTCGAACTAAAATCATCCTCTCCGCCGCGCTCAATCTCGCCTGAAATGACCGGCAAAAGCTCCCCGACCGAGGAGGCCAAGTGCCCAACCTGAATTCCCGTATCCGTGAAGTCCTTGCTCCAGTTTCTGCCTACAACTCCGATATCGAAATAGTCGAAAGTAAAGGATCTTGGGTCACCGATGCTGGAGGCAAGAACTATCTCGATTTCACTTGTGGAATCGCCGTAACGAACCTAGGCCATCAACACCCAGACGTAAAAACAGCAGTTCTCGAGCAGATCGATCGACTTTGGCATGCTGGAGGATCCTTTCGTTTCGATTCCAAAATCCGCGCCGCCGAAGCATTGCGAGAAGTGACTCCAGAGGGAATCGAGCAATTTGTTTTCGTTAACTCAGGGGGCGAGGCAATCGAGGCAGCGATCAAGATGGCAAAAATCACGACCAAGCGTCAAGGTATCGTCGCCTTTCGAGGAGGATTTCATGGGCGCACCATGGGCGCACTGTCGTATACGACTTCCAAAGCGTTTTACCGACAGGGATACCATCCCATGGTTCCATCCGTCTTCATTGCTCCTTTCCCTCATCCCTACGAGTGGCATATGGATCAGGAAGAAGCAGATCAATGGGCGCTCGACGAACTCGAACGAATATTCCGTCACGATGTCGCGCCTAAAGAAGTAGCTGCATTCCTTATCGAACCGATCCAAGGCGAAGGGGGTTACTACCCGGCTAGCTCTGTGTTTATGCACCGCCTGCGCCAACTAGCCGATCAACACGAAATCCTATTGATCGTCGACGAAGTACAGACTGGCTTTGGGCGTACTGGAAACTGGTTCGCTGTCGACAGATTGGGAGTGCTCCCTGACGTAATCGTTTTAGGTAAAGCGATCGCTAACGGCTTCCCACTCGCCGCGGTCGGTGCGTCAACGCAACAAATGGCTGCCTGGCCATCTGGATCACATGGTTCAACATTCGGGGGAAATCCCATATCATGCGCAGCCGCGGCTGCCACGATAAAGACGCTCGATAAAGTCATTCCCCGCGTCCCGCTTCTAGCTGCACATGCTTCAGCCCGCATCGAAGAAATCGCTCAACAGCGGGAATCAATCGGTGATGTACGCGGCGCGGGACTGATGATCGGCATTGAACTCAGCGGAAACGACGGCAAGCCGGATGCTGCTGCGATGGCGCACGTCAAACATCAGGCAATCGAGGCAGGAATGTTCATTCTCTCTTGTGGCCCTGATTCCAACGTGATCCGCTTCGTCCCTCCCTTGACCGTGAACGAGGCAGATCTCGATTTGGGGCTAGACATAATCGATCAAGCGCTGGCGTCCTACGAGGATTGACGTCGCTGACGTTTACCCATCTGTGGGGGCCGATCCCAAGAACCAAACTCCGGCTTTCCCTCACCAGGAACAGCCATAGAAACAACCGCAGATGCGATTGCAAGCCAAAGCAGCCAATCGCCGAAACGCGCATAGAGTGTTTTTCCACCTGTTCTCATGCGGATCTCTCCCTCAAGAATTTCAGCGGTCAACAGTCCGGTTTCCCTCCCAAGAGTGCCATCAGCCTGGATAATCACCGATTTCCCTGTGATCGCGGCATGAACAACATCCTGGCCAAAAGCAGCAGCGTTGACTCTTGTTAAACCGATGAACTGATCCGAAGCTTCAGTAGTGCCCCATGTGCTTTCATTTGTTGCCACAACGAGTGCTTGCGCTCCGGCCTCGACCTCAGAACGAATCCTCCTCGGAAATGCTCCTTCGAAAGAAATCACCGACCCAAGCACGCCCTGCGGTAGATCAAAGACAACGGACTCCGTACCGCGCACCATATCTCTCGGTACCTGGTTCAACTGCGGGATGAAAGCAAGCAGGTCCCTCAAGGGAACATACTCACCAAACGGTACCGGGTGGCGTTTCTTGTATTCACCGATCTTGAGGCCTGCTGGATCGAACATCATGTTGACGTTCGCAAACTTCTCGATGGAGACCGAACGTGTCCCCGAAACCAAGATGTAAGAATGGAGACGGCGGGCCTCATTTGCGATCTCAGCACGAACATCCGGATTGCTCTCTGGCTCATATAAACCCCCGGTTGAGTTCTCGGGCCACACCACTAGATCGACTGTCCCTCGAGGTATAGCTCTTGTTAACTCCAGATGAGATTCATATATACGCTGCTTTTCGTTTTGGCAATGAGTGCGAGGACAGGGAGAATTTCCTTGAACGATCGCCACTCTGACCGTAGGCCCTTCTGGGCTAGCAGCAAACAGACTGCCAGCCAACGCTACGAGTGCCACAGCAACAGCTGAATCCACTAATAATCTCCAGTTCTCACGGTCTTCGATGATCAGTACCAGTCCGGCGGACAAAGCCACTGCCAAGACAGACCAACCAGAAGGTCCAATCCATTGGACCGCACCAATAGACCCTGGATTGCTTCCAGCTGCATAACCGACCGTTCCCCAAGGAAAACCTCCAAAAGGAAAGCGGGCCCGAATGAGCTCCCACAAACCCCACCCTCCGACTATTAGAAAAAACCAACGGTTAGCTGGCCAATGGCGAAATACCCACACAAACAAGCTGTATGCAGCCGAAGAGATAGCAAGCCACAGCACTAGTGGGGCCCAAGCTACGAAGCCTGCGAGTCTGATGTATTGGAGAAGGATTCCAAAAAACACCATGCCGTAAAGAAACCCGATACCGACAGCTGCCCAAGCTCGCTCGACATGTCGCAAACCCCACAACAGCGGCGCAGGCGCCAGAAATGCAAGGATGCCCCAACCCAGTGGGGGAAAAGCTGCCCACATCAAGACGGCAGCAATAATCGCGGCGAAGTAAGGCGCCATGAACGAGCAAGACTAGCCCTGAAACGACCCAGTGATCTCTAAACGTAGACTTGTCACCGTGAAAGACCTTGAACTTGCGATTACAGCCGCGGAAGCTGGGAGCGCGGTGATCCGGAAAAATTTCGGGAGACCGACCAGCATTGCCCTCAAAGGAGCCAACAATCCCGTAACCGCAGTCGACCGCGAAGCGGAATCTGCGATCGTTGAACTCATCCGATCTCATCGCCCCAAGGATTCGATCCTTGCAGAAGAAGGAGGTAGCTCTTCAGGCAATGCAAGACATTGGATTGTTGACCCACTAGACGGCACAGTGAACTTCGTGCATAGCATTCCCCATATCGGAGTGTCGGTCGCTCTATATGAGAAAGAAACGGCTCTAGTGGCAGTCGTAACAGATCCTCTCAGAAGAGAAACCTTTACTGCACAGGCGGGACAAGGCGCTCATCTGAACGGACAAGCCATCCAGACTTCCACTCCTGGCAAACTAGCTGAAACCGTTATTGCGACTGGATTCGCTTACGACCACAATCGTTACGCCAAAGAATACACCCGCCCTCTAACCGCCGTCCTAGCAAGAGTCAACGGAATCCGACGATTCGGGTCGGCAGCACTAGATTTGGCATGGGTAGCCGCCGGAAGGTTCGATGGATACTGGGAAATCGGCGTCGCTCCATGGGATATCGCCGCTGGAATCATGCTCGTCCACGAATCTTCAGGAATAGTAACCGACCCTTTCGGTTGCCCTGCGACACCGAACTCTTCCCTGATAGTGGCAGCAGGATCCAGCGTCCACGAAGAGCTGCGCTTGACGATTCGCTCATCGCTTCCGAAACGACTCGCCAAAAGCAGGTGAATCAGCCCCGACTCATCGTCGCTGAGGCGATTCGAACGTCTTACGAGATAGAAGCGAACGCGATGTTGATCGAAAACGGAAAAGTAGTCGCCATTGGGATGAAAAATGACCTTGCCCGACTCGGCCTAAAAGAAGAAAATCACACTGGAGCGATCGTTACTCCAGGTCTACGTGATGCTCACTTCCATGCCGTGGCATACGCTGCTGCACTTGCAGGGACCTCACTAAAGACAGCCACTGATTTCGACGAGATTCGCTTTCGACTGAAAAATAAAGCGTCTGAAAGCCCGGGGCCAGTAGTAGGAATCCGGCTAGATGACGAGTCGTTGCGTGAAGCAAGACTGCCTACCCGATCGGATCTGGACATTGCCATAAGCAGCCGGCCAGTTCTTGTCTACCGATACTGCGGACATGTCGCAGTAGCGAACAGCGCAG